>NZ_BCAZ01000079.1:0-12723 GCF_001320205.1 Pseudomonas sp. NBRC 111123 | reverse complement strand
TGGCACCCCGGACGATTCCGAAGCCTGGGAACGGGTGCAGAAAGGCGCCAATGCCGGCGAGAATCTGTGGATCATGCTCAACCGCGGCCTGCCGGGCGAGAAGCCCAGCGAAGACGGCCTGGTCTCTGACGTCAGTGCCGAAACCGGCATGCGCGCGGCGTACCAGCAGTGGAAGAAGATGATGACTGCGGAGGCCAAATGATGAACCTGCCATTGCTCAATGAAGTCACCGCGTTCATCTGGCAGGAAGGCGACATGCTCGACCACGGTGAATACGACACCTGGCTGAACCTGTGGACCGAGAAAGGGACCTACATCATCCCGATCGATCCAAAAGAGACCGACTACGAGAACACCCTCAACTACGCCTACGACGACCACCACATGCGTGGCCTGCGCGTGCAGCGGCTGATCGGTGGCGAGTCGATTTCCACCAGCCCGCAGCCACGCACCGTGCGCACGATCTCGCGTTTCCGCGTACTGGCCGACGACGGCGTCAACGTCACCGTGCGCGCCGCGCAGAACATCCGCGAGTTCCGCAAGGAAAGCCTCAAGCACTACAGCGCCGACCTGACCTACACCCTGGTGCGCGCCGAAGGCGGCTTCAAGATCCACCGCAAGGTGATCAGCCTGATCAACAGCGACGATACCCTCGCCGGTATCGGCTACATCCTCTGAGGCCAGGCCGATGAACGATCAACTGCTCGATGTGATCGTCCAGGCCCGCGAGGTGCAAGGGGGCGACGTCGTCGTCCTCGAACTGGCTGCCGTCGATGGTCGGGCACTGCCGCGCTTTGCCGCCGGCGCCCACGTCGACCTGCACCTGGCCCCCGGCCTTATCCGCCAGTACTCGCTGTGCGGCGACCCGGCGCAAGCCAGTGTCTATCGCCTCGGCGTGCTCAAGGACAGCCAGTCCCGCGGCGGCTCCGTGGCAGTGCACGAGCAGCTGCAGCCCGGCACGCCGATGCGCATCAGCGTACCGCGCAACCTGTTCCCGCTGGCCTGCGATGCCCAACGCTCGATCCTACTGGGTGGCGGCATCGGCATCACCCCGATGATCGCCATGGCCCATGCCCTGCACGCCCAGGGCCAGCCGTTCGAACTGCACTACCGTGGCCGCTCGCGCAGCCGCTGCGCCTTCGTCGATGAACTGCTGGCCGCGCCGTTCGCCGCCAGCGTGTTCACCCACTTCAGCGACGAAGGCCCGGAACAACAGCTGGACCTGGCCCGCGTGCTCGGCCCGGGAAGCCCCGGTGTGCACCTGTACACCTGCGGCCCGGCGGGCTTCATGGACTGGGTGATCGAGGGCGCGCGCCAGCAAGGCTTCGATGAGCAGCACATCCACCACGAATACTTCCAGGCCGAGGTCGACACTTCGGGCGAACGTTTCGAACTGGTCGCTGCACGCAGTGGCAAGACCGTGCAAGTGCACGCTGGGCAAACCCTGACCGCCGCCCTGCGCGAGGTGGGCGTCAAGGTCGAGGTGTCGTGCGAACAGGGTGTATGCGGCACCTGCCTGTGCGATGTGCTCGAAGGCGAACCCGATCACCGTGACCAATACCTGACCGATGAGGAAAAACAGAGTAACGAACAGATCGTGCTGTGCTGTTCCCGGGCGCGCGGCAAGCGCCTGGTGCTGGATATCTAAAACAACAAAAACAATACGTGACAGACAAGCGGGCCACAGACCTGCAGGGCTCCTCTGCCCAGTTGAACGACTGCCCAGACCTTGTACTGATCACATTTCCAGGATTACCCCATGGAACTCAAATGGCCGTTGCGTGCGAAATCGTTTTGCTTGTGTGTGGGCGCCGTATTACCCCTGACCAGCTTTGCCGACGTGGTGGATGACAGCCACCTGTCGCTGAACTTCCGTAACCTCTACCTGAACCGTAACTTCACCAATCCCAGTGCCCCGGTGTCCAAGGTCGGCAACTGGTCGCAGGGTTTCGACCTGCAGTTCGAGTCCGGCTACACCGATACCCCGTTGGCCGTTGGCATCGACCTCAATGGCCAGTACGCCTTTCGCCTGGACGCCACCGGCAACGATGGCTCGCTGCCGTACAGCCGCCATCGCCAGCAGGCCGCCGACGACTACAGCCGTGGCGGCGCGACGCTGAAGCTCAAGTACGCCAAGACCCAGGTGAAGATCGGTGACCAGAAGCCGTTCTACCCGGTCGCCTCCAACGACCCCAGCCGCCAGCTCGACACCCTCTACCAAGGTGCGGTGATCGAGTCGCGCGATATCGACAACCTGACCCTGGTCGGCGGGCGCTTCTGGTCGATCGTCACCCGCGAGTCGTCCAACCACGAACGGCTGTACCGTTATGGCACCAACGACAGCCTGGACAGCGACGGCCTCGACTTCGCCGGTGCCACCTACAACTTCACCCAGGACCTGCAGGGCAGCTACTTCCATGGCGTGCTCAACGACATCTACAAGCAGGATTACGGCGGCATCAAGCACACCCTGAAGTTCGCCGACGGCTACCAGCTGAAGACCGACGTCGGTTACTTCAACAACCGTGAAGACGGCGCCGCGCGCAGCGGCCCAGTGGACAACCGCGCCTACTTCGGCCTGGTGACCCTGGAAAAGAGCGGGCACATGATCGGCGCCAGCTACCAGCGCATGACCGGCGATACGGTGTTCCCCACCCTGAACGGCTACGTGCCGCAGCTGTGGCTGCCGAACTGGGCGAGCATCCCCTTCATCCGCCCGGACGAGCGCAGCTGGTCGGTGCGTTACGGCTACAACTTCGTGGCCATGGGCATCCCCGGCCTCAAGCTGTTCACCCGCTACATCAAGGGTACCGACGTCGATCGCGGCCCGGGCCTTGCACGCGACCAGGAAAGCGAGCGCGACATCATGCTCAGCTATGTCGTCCAGAGTGGCCCGTTGAAGGACCTTTCGTTCGACCTGAAGAACATGCGTACCCAGCAAAAGTACGGCAGCGACTACACCGAGTACCGCCTGATCACTTCCTACACCTGGAAGTTCTGGTAAGTGGCCCGCATGGAGATGGCTCATGACTAACCTCAACACCAGCATCACCCGTGATACCGACCCACGCACCATGCGCCGCATCGTCATCGCCTCGGTGCTGGGCAACGCCCTGGAATGGTACGACTTCTTCCTCTATGGCACGGCCGCGGCGCTGATCTTCGCCCCACTGTTCTTCCCCGCTGGCACCGACCCGGTACTTGGCACCATGGCCTCGTTCGCAGGCTTTGCGGTGGGCTTTCTGGCCCGGCCACTGGGCGGCCTGATCTTCGGCCACATCGGCGACAAGGCCGGGCGCAAGAAGGCCCTGGTGATGACCCTGGCGATCATGGGCGCGGCGACCTTCGCCATGGGCCTGCTGCCCACCTTCGAACAGGCCGGCTACCTGGCCCCGGCGTGCCTGGTGACCCTGCGCGTGCTGCAGGGCGTGGCCTCGGGCGGTGAATGGGGCGGCGGCGTGCTGCTGCTCAGCGAAAACGCACCCAAGGACCGCGTCGGCTTCTATGCGGCCTGGAGCCAGCTGGGCGTGTCGGGCGGCTTCGTGCTGTCGGCGGCGGCCTTCTACCTGGTACAGATGCTGCCCCATGAAGACATGATGAGCTGGGGCTGGCGCGTGCCGTTCCTGGCCAGCATCCTGATCTTCGGCGTTGGCGTGTACATCCGCCGGCGCCTGCCGGAGAGCAAGGCGTTCGTCGAGGAGCAGGCGCAACAGGACAAGCCCGAACACCTGCCGGCCATGGAAGTGTTGCGCAAGCACCCCAAGGCGGTGCTGCAGGCGATGGGCATCCGCATTGCCGAGAACGGCAGCGCCTACCTGTTCCTGGCGTTCACCATCGCTTATGCCAAGTTCACCGGGCTGGATACGCAGCTGGTGCTGGCCAGCGTGATGGTGGCGATGATCGTCGAAGCCGGCACCATCGTGTTCTGGGGCTGGCTGTCGGACATCATCGGCCGGCGGGTGGTGTACGCCATCGGCTCGGTCGGCCTGATGGTCCTGGCGTTCCCGTTCTTCTGGATGCTCGATACCCACTCGCCGGTGTGGGTGTACCTGGCGGCATTACTGGGCATGGCCTTCTGTCATGGCGCGATGATCGGCACCCAGCCAGCGCTGATGGGTGAGCTGTTCCCGCCCAAGGTGCGCTATTCGGGGTTGGCCATGGGGCATGAGATTGCCTCGATCTTCTCCGGTGGGTTGGCACCGCTGGCTGCGACGGCGTTGTTCAGCCTGTACAAGGATGCCTGGCCGGTGTCGGTGATGCTGGTGGTGATGGGCGCGATCACCACCTTGGCGGTGCTCTCCATCAAGCCGCAGGCCAAGGCCTAGATTTGCTCGGTTTTGCCCGGGCCTTTCCGTGCGGGGAGGGTCCGGGCTTTTTATTGGGGGGCTTGCCTTGGGGTTTGCAGCGCCTGGTAAATCGAGCGCCGCCCGCGCGGCGCATCGCGGATAAATCCGCTCCTACATTTGTTGCAACGTGGCCACGCCTGACAGGCCATGGTTGTCAGCCTTGTCTGCAAGACTAAAGACATGCGCCAGGGCTGGCGACCATGGTGTAACAGGTTCGGTACGTTGCAACAAATGTAGGAGCGGATTTATCCGCGATGCGCCGCGCGGGCGGCGCTCGATTTCAAAAACACCACAACCGGCAAGGCAAACACCCTGAACCCCAATCAAATTATCCACCCGTGCCAACCTCTTGCCCCTGCCTGCCATTCCACTCCCCAGCCATTTCGCCAAGCGCCATGCCCCGGTAGCCTGCCGCGAGCCCAACTCGCGTCACGGAAAACAACATGACCAACGCCTTGAGCATCCACAACAAGATCACCCTGCTCGCCAGCCTGTGCCTGGCTGCCGTCGTCGTGCTCCTCACCGCACTGGCCCTGGCCCAGCGCCAGGCCAGCGAAGACCAGGTCGGCAGCAACGCCAGTGACATGCTGCTGGCTGCCGCGCGCAGCAACCTGCGAGCCGAGGGCCAGGCCCAGGCGCTGCAGATCCAGCAAGGCTTCGCTCGCGCCTACACCTTTGCCGAAGGCGTCGGCCGCCAGGTCATGCACCTGCGCCAACGCGCAGAAATGCCACCTGCCGAACTACGCCGCGACCTCACCCAGGTGCTGCGCGATGCCCTGGCCGGGCGCCCGGAACTGCTGGGGCTGTTCATCACCTTCGAGCCCGACGCGCTGGACGGCCACGACGCCGACTTCCGCAGCCAGCTGGAACTGGGCAGCAACGACCATGGCCGGTTCGCCTTGTACTGGCTGCAACCTGGCCCCGGCCAGCTGCAGGCTGTACCTGGCGACGAGAAGATGCTTGCCGACACCTCCCCCGGCCCCAGCGGTGCGCCGTTCAATGCGTTTTTCAGCTGCTCGCGTGCCAGCGCCAAACCCTGCTTGCTCGAACCCTACGTCGACAGCTCCAGTGGCACCGCGCGGCTGGTCACCAGCCTGACCCTGCCGCTGATCGACCAAGGCCGTGTTGTTGCCGTGATAGGCCTGGACATCGACCTGGCGACCCTGCAGCGCGATGCCGAGAAAGCCGCCGCAGCGCTGTACGACGGCCAGGGCGATATCGCCATTGTCAGCACCGCCGGGCTGCTGGCCGGTGACAGCAGCCACTCCGAACGCCTCGGTACGCTGCTCAATGCACGCCACCCTGAGCAGGCCGCTGCCATGCTCGACGCCGCAGCCGCAGGCCACACGCAGGCGTTTGAAGATGCCAAGTACATGCGCATGCTGGTGCCGATCCAGCCACTGCCCGAAGCCAGCCCCTGGGCCGTGCTGGTGAGCGTCGGCAAGGGCGTGCTGGGTGCGCCGGTGGCCGCCCTGCAAGAGCAGATGCGCACCCAGCGCCTGCGCAGCCTGGCCCTGCAGATCGGCCTGGGCCTGGGCGTTGCGCTGCTGGGCGTGGCGATGATGTGGCTGACCGCGCGCAGCGTCAGCCGCCCGCTGCTGCGGGTCGCCTACCTGCTGGAAGACATTGCCGAAGGCGAAGGTGACCTGACCCGCCGCCTGGCCTACCCCGGCAAGGATGAACTGGGCCGCCTGAGCCGCGCCTTCGACCGCTTCCTGGAGCGCCTGCAACCGGTGATCGCGCAGGTTCAGGGCGGCGTGCGCGACACCCGCGACACCGCCGACCAGTCGGCGCGTATCGCCAGCCAGACCAGCGCGGGCATGCAGCAGCAGTTCCGCGAGATCGAACAGATGGCCACCGCGCTGCACGAAATGTCTGCCACTGCCCAGGCCGCCGCCCACAGCGCCGCGCAAGCCGCCGAAGCCGCCCGCCACGCCGACCAGGCCACCGGAGCCGGCGTGCAGGTGATCGAAAGCACCACCCAGGGCATCCAGGATCTGGCCAGTGGCATGAGCGAAGGCATGCAGCGCCTGCACGCACTGGCCACAAGCAGCGAGCAGATTGGCGCGGTGATGGGCGTGATCCTGTCGATTGCCAGGCAGACCAACCTGCTGGCGCTCAATGCGGCGATCGAAGCCGCTCGCGCCGGTGACGCCGGCCGAGGTTTTGCCGTGGTCGCCGACGAGGTACGCGGCCTGGCCCAGCGCACCCAGGCCTCGGTGGAAGAGATTGGCGCGATCATCGACAACCTGCGCAACGGTACCCATGAGGTGACCGGCGCCATGCAGCTCAGCTACGAGCAGGCCCAGGCCAATGCCGAGCAGGCACGCCAGGCCCTGCAGGCACTGGCACAGATTCGTCAGGCGGTCAGCGTGATCACCGACATGAACGTGCAGATCGCCTGCGCCGCCGAACAGCAGAGCAGCGTCGCCGAAGAGGTCAACCGCAATGTCGAGGCGGTGCGCGATGTCACCGCCTCGCTGTCCGGCCAGGCCGAGCGCTCGGCGGGGATCAGCCAGCAGTTGAACGACCTGGCGTCAGAGCAGCAAGGGCTGATCGAGCGCTTCAAGGCCTGAGGCAAAGCGCGGCGCCAGCCCGGCCTGGTGCAGGCGCTGCACCAGGTGCGCCAGGCGTGTTTGCCGATAGGCATCGATATCGGTATCGCGGTAGTCGTAGAAACCCACGCCATCACGCAGGCCATTGCGCCCGCTTGCCATATTGTCCAGTACCGAATGCGGCGCCGTGTAGCGCTCGCCCAGGTGCTGGCTGAGGTAAGCCGAGGCATGGTGGAGGATGTCGCCACCGCCCCAGTCGATGAACTCCAGCAGGCCCAGTACCGAGAAGCGCAGGCCAAAGCCGGTACGCACGGCCAGGTCGATCTGCTCGGCGCTGGCGACCCCCTCCTCGACCATGCGCGCCGCCTCGTTCATCACCAGCGCCTGCAGGCGCGGCACGATGAAGCCGGGTGTGGCGTTGCACAGCACCGGCACCTTGCCGATGGCCTGCAGGGTGGCCAGCAGTTCGGCGACAACCGCTTCACAGGTTGCGGTGCTGCGCGAGACTTCCACCAGCGGCATCAGGTGCGCTGGGTTGAGCCAATGGGCGTTGACCATGCGCGCAGGCGCGCTGAGCATGCCGGCCAGCTCGGTTACCAGGAAGGTCGAGGTGGTCGAGGCAATGATCGTATCCACCGCCACGTGCCGGTCGATCCAGGCGAAGGCTTCGCGCTTGGCTTCGAGCACTTCAGGCACCGCCTCGAACACCAGCCGGCAACCTTGCAATGCCTGGCCGCCCGCCTCAAGCGTCAGCAGCTGAACCCGCGACAACAGCCGTTCGGCCTGCTGCGCATCGATCAGTTCAAGGGCCACCAGGCTCTGCGCCTCAGTGGCAAGCCTTACCCTGACCGCCTCGAAGTAGCTGGCCTGGGCTTGCGCCTGCCGCGCTTTCAGGTCGATGAGGCTGACATGGACGCCGGCCTGGGCGAAGGCCAGGGCAATGCCCTCGCCCATCCGCCCGGCACCAACCACGGCGACATGCCGCATCAACCCGCTCATGGCGCGATACCGTCGCGCAGCAAGGCCGCCATCTGCTCGCGGCCCAATGCCGCCAGGCCGAGGTTCTCCAGGGTACGCCCTTCGCCATACAGGTCACGCCCGGTAACTGCCGAGGCCAACGCCAGCAAACCCTGCGCCACCGGCGTCGGCACGCCGGCCCAGCGCCCGACCGAAACCAGCAACGACAGGCCCAGGCGGGTGTCCTCAAGCATGTAGCGGTGCTGCTGCAGGTCGATCTTCTCGCGCCAGTCGCCGCTGTCGGTGAGCTTGCCATGGGCGCCACGGCCGTACATCCACTCATCGCCCTGGTCGGTGTTGTAGTGGTCGGCCAAGGGGAAATGGGGCGCCGGGTAGCCCAGCGCCTCACGCACACGCATGCGTTCGGCATCCAGCGCATTGGTCACCCGGCGGATCGACGGCTGGGTGCCTTCGTTGTGGATGTCCCACGACTCGAAGTGCTCCAGCGGCCCGGCATTCATCAGGATCAGTGGCGGGTGGATGACAGGCCCGGCGTTCATCAGTGCGCCACTGAGGGCATCTTCGATCGGCTCGACGCTGGGGTACGCTTCGCGCAGCACGCTGAAGGCATGTGCTGACAGGCGGCTGGGCAGCACGCCGGTCGGCAGGCGTGTGGCGTAGGCGCTGATCACCAGCTGGTCGGCGCCATGTTTGCGTACCAGGTAGGGCAAGGTACCGGTTTCGGCAAAGGCTACCTCGGCACGGTTGCCGCAGTCGCGCATGGCCTTGGCGAACACGTAGCTGCCAAAGGTGCCTGGTGGCAGGAACACCACCTGGCCGGCGCTGAGCAGCGGCGCCACTTCAGCCGCCAGGGCCGCGTGGCTGGTCGACGGCAAGGGGATGATCACCAGGTCCGCGCCCTGCAGCGCCTGGGCCAGGTCGCTGAACAGCTGCAGGTTGTCGCCAAGGGCCAGCTGGCGTGTGCCGCGATAATCGCGCACGCTGAGGCTGCCAATCGCCTGCAGTGTTCGCAAGGCCGCAGTGTCACGGCGCCAGAGCCGGGTGGCATGGCCGCGCTCGGCCATTTCGACAGCCGCTGCATAGCAGCCGTGGCCGCCGCCAAGAACAGTGATTTGCATGGGTGGAACTCCGCGTGTGTGTGGTAGGCCGATGCTAGCCATCACGCGTGTTGCCAGCGCTGCAGATCACGCAGGCAGCCTACCGATTGCGCAGCTTTCAGCCTTTGAGCGTATCGGAGGGCCGGCAACCGAAACGCTGACGGTACTGCTGGGTGAAATGCGCGGGGCTGTTGATGCCAAAGCGCAGCAGCACGTCGGTCACGCTGCCCTCACCCTTCTGCAGCGCCTGGTGCACCGCCAGCAGGCGGCGGTCGCGGATGAACTCGACCGGCGTCTGCCCAAGGAACTGGCGAAAGCCGTTCTGCAGCGTGCGCACCGAAACCCCGCTGAGCGCACACAAGGTGGCCAGCGCCAAAGGCTGGTCCAGGTGTGCCTCGATGTGCTCGCGGGCACGGCGCACATGGCCGGGCAGCGGTATGCCTGCGGGTTGCAGCAGTGCACTGGAGTAGTTGTGCGGCAACTGGGTCAGCAGCAGTTGCACCAGGTGGTCCGCCAGGCCCTGACGCAATGGCGCCAGGCTCAGTTGCAGGGCGAACAGCCGGCACAGGTAATCCAGGGTCAGGCTCAGCGCATGCACGCCAGGGTGGTCGGCCGACAGCGGCGCATCGAACGCCAGCGGCTGCTTCAGGCTGCGCCCCAAAAGCTGCTGCAAGTGCAGTTCCAGCGCCTCGCGGGGCATGCTGAGCACCGCATTGCGGCAGGCGCCGCCGGTGACGATACGGCTGCTGGTGAACGGTGAGCTGACGCTCAGCCCGCCCGCCGCCACGGCTGCATGTTCGCGGCCGTGGCGGATTTCGCACTGCCCCTGCAAGGTGGTGCGGAACAGGTACTGCGCACCCGTGCCTTCGAGGCAGACTTCCACCGGCGCATCGTAGTGCAGCTGCAGCAGCCGCACGCCGGCAAACTCCACGCCGCTGACCTGCAACTGCGGCGCAGCACCGTCCAGCACGCGCAGCCGATGCGGGCAGAGGTAACGGGCCAGCTGCACCTGCATCTCTGCCACATCCTGCGAATGAAACAGCGGAAAACGCTCCAGCAGCCGGATGTCCGCCAGCATCTCAGGCCTCGGCGGGGTGTTCGCGGCGCATGCTGTCACGGAAGCACTTGCAGCCCTTGGCCAACAGCACGATGGCCAGCAGCGAGGCGCCGAAACTGACGATCGACATCGACGAGCCGACGGCGGCCGGTGCGCCGAAGTAGCGGTCGGTGATCAGCGCCACCAGCGTGGTACCCAGGCCCAGCCCGAGCAGGTTGCTGATCAGCAGGAACACCGCCGAAACCTGGGCACGCACCTGGTTCGGCGACAGGATCTGCATGGCAGCCGTGGAAGCCGGCATCGGGAACGAGGCGAAGAACATCGCCGGCACCAGCAAGGTCACCGACAGCCACAGCTGGTCGACCTGCGAATACAGCACTGCTGGCACGATCATGCCCACGGCGCCGATCACCCCGGTGCGCATGGCCGCATCGCTGCGCCCGCGCTTGGCCAGGTGGTCGGTGAGCCAGCCGCCGAACACCACGCCGCTGGTGTTGGCCAGCAGCAGGATGGTACCGAGCATGAAACCGGCTTGTTCGGGGCTCATGCCGAACTTGCGGATGTACAGCGCCGGGGTCCAGCTCATCATGCAGAACAGCGCCATGGCGTAGAACGAGAAGCCCAGGTAATGGCAGCCGAAGGTCGCCCGGTGGCGGCCGATGAAGCGCAGGCCATCGCTGAGGCGGACCTTGCGCACCTTGCCGTCGGCATCCAGTTGTGCGCCCTTGCGTTGCGGGTTGCGCACGGTCAGCCAGACCAGCAGGCCGACGATCACCCCGGGCAGGCCGACGATGAAGAACGCCAGTTGCCAGGCCTTCATCGCGCCGAGGATGGCCACCTCGATGGTCTGCGCGTCCTTGAGCAAGGTGATCACGTAGCCGCCGACCAGAAAGGCGATGCCACCGCCGACGAAGGAGCCGATCGAGTAGATGCCCACGGCGCGACCGAGCTTCTCCTTGGGGAACATGTCGCTGAACATCGAGTAGGCCGAGGGCGACAAGGCTGCCTCGCCGACACCGACGCCGATGCGCGCCAGGAACATCTGCGCGAAGTTCTTGCTCAGGCCGCAGGCGGCGGTGGCGAAGCTCCAGAAGATCACCCCGACGGCAATGATACGCGGGCGCGAGAAGCGGTCGGCGAGGTAGGCGATGGGCATGCCCATGAAGGCATAGAACAGCGAGAACGCCAGGCCGTGCAGCAGGCTGAACTGGGTGTCGCTCAACTGCAGGTCGGCTTTGATCGGCTCGATCATCAGGGCCAGGATCTGCCGGTCAACGAACGAGAAGATGTAGGCCACCATGCACAGGATGACCACGTACCATTCGTAGAAATAGCGCTTGTTGTGCTGCTTGAGGTGTTGTTCTTGAGTGAGGGTATTCATGCTCGCGAATTCCTGATGGGACAGCCTGGAAAGGGATTACAAGGCAGTGACCTGTCAGTAACAGGCGAACGCACGCAGGGCGGGATTACGCATGACCAAGGACCTTTATTGTTATTGGAATGGAGGTATGGCGATTACTTGAATTGCAGCCTGTTTTCGCTTCGCTGTGGCAGCGGGCTTGCCCGCGAAGCCGACACCGTGGTGAATGGCACGGGCTTCGCCCGTGTTCGCGGGCACGCCCGCTCCCACAGGGATCGCGCCAGATTTGAGCGAGACAGTTGCTCCCACAAGGGATCAGGTCAGGGCTCAGTCAACCTGCAGCGCCCGTGGCCGGTGGCTGCGTTCCTCGGCCTCTGGCGCCTTGGCGGTCTGCAGCTGGAAATCGAACGACAGCTCGGCAAAGCGCTCGCCCTGCACGCCACGGTCACGCGCCGCGGCCGCATCGTCGACAAAGCGCAGGTCGCCGATCAGGCCGTCGCGGGTGGCGTAGGCGAAGTCGTCCCACAGGTATTTGTCACCGGCGAAGTTGATCTGCGTGGTCAGGTGGCGGTGGCCAGGTGCGGAAATGAAGAAGTGCACGTGGGCCGGGCGCTGGCCATGGCGGCCGAGCAGGTTCAGGCACTCCTGGGTCGGGCCCTGCGGGTCGCAGCCATAGCCCGACGGCACGATGGAGCGGGCGCGGTAGCGGCCTTCGGCATCGGTGACGATGCGGCGGCGCAGGTTGTATTCGGACTGGGCCGAATCGAAGTACGAGTAAGTGCCCTGGGTATTGGCGTGCCACAGGTCCACGGTGGCACCGGCCAGCGGCTGGCCCGCGGCATCGAATACCCGGCCCTGGAGGAACATCACCACACCGGGGTCGGTGCCGTCGTCCATGCGCGCTTCACCCTCGGACAGCGGTGCACCGGCTACGTACAGCGGGCCTTCGATGGTGCGCGGGGTGCCGCCGCTCAAGCCGGCCTCGGCGTCCTTGGCATCCTGCAGCAGGTCGATGAAGTGCTCGATGCCAAGGCCTGCCGCCAACAGGCCTGCCTCGTTGCGCCCGCCAAGGCGGTTGAGGTAGTCGACGGCATGCCAGAACTCGTCTTCGGTGATTTCCAGGTCTTCGATCAGGCGTGCGGTGTCCTGCAGCACGCGCAGGATGATCTGCTTGAAGCGCGGGTTACCTTCGGCCTGGCCAAGGCCGGCCACTTGCTCGAAGAAGGCCTTGATATCGGCGGTGTGGGAGATCTTCACGGTCATTTCTGCTTACCTCGAATTGTTCTTGTCAGGTAGTCGTGGTTCAAGGGTGAATCAGCGGTCGTCGCTG
>NZ_BCAZ01000078.1:0-12854 GCF_001320205.1 Pseudomonas sp. NBRC 111123 | reverse complement strand
TCGATCTCAAAGGCGCTAGAGATGTTGAGGCGAACACTCCCCTCATCGACCCCATCTATCAACCCATCCACCCTATCAATTTGACTGCGACATTCTGCCTCAGTAACGTGCGCGGCTCTTCGTTGCAGCCCCAGAGACCACCCGTTTTGCCTTCCCCCTGAAGCACCTCTGCCGTACCCCCGCAATCCATTAATCCCCGACCTCCGGCATGCCTCTGGGCATGGCTGGCGTCCCTGCGTTCGAGTTACTGAAATGTCTGTCAATGCCCCCTCCCGGATCACCGAGCTCGTCATCGAAGCCGGTACCAAGAAAGCCCAGTTGCCCACCCGCGCGCTGCTTATCCTCGGTTTCCTCGCCGGTGGTTTCATCTCGATGGGCTTCATCCTGGCCATCCATGTCAGCGCGATGATCCCTGGGCAGTGGGCTTCGCTGGGCAACTTGCTGGGCGCCGCAGTGTTTCCCATCGGCCTGATCCTGGTGATCCTGGCGGGCGGCGAATTGCTGACCGGCAACATGATGAGCCTGCCGTTGGCCATGTTCGCCGGGCGCATTCGCCTGGCGGCCGTGGCGCGCAACTGGCTGCTGGTGACCTTGGCCAACCTGCTGGGCGCGCTGTTCGTGGCGTATTTCTTCGGCCACCTGCTCGGCCTGACCGAGGGCGCCTACCTGGACAAGACCGTGGCTGCCGCCACCAGCAAGGCCAGTGCCGATTTCGTCCATGCCTTCGTCTCTGGCATCGGCTGCAACTGGCTGGTGTGCCTGGCAGTGTGGCTGGCCTACGCCAGCCGTGAAATGAGCGGCAAGATCCTTGGCATCTGGTTCCCGATCATGGCCTTCGTCGCCATCGGCTTCCAGCACGTGGTGGCCAACATGTTCCTGATCCCGGCTGCGATCTTTGCCGGCTACCTCAGCTGGGGCGCGCTGGTTCACAACCTGGTCGCGGTGTTCCTCGGCAATGCGGTGGGCGGGGCGATCTTCGTCGGCCTTGCGTATTACGTGTCGTTCGGTGCCGCCGCTCAGGAGCAGGCGACGGCGCAGTAACCGTCTTTACCACACTGGCAAGGGTGGGTAGCATGGCGCTTCCTCCCTTTCCGGCTGTTTTGCCGTGCACCGCCCAGGCGTTGATTCGCGAAGCGGGCATACATGATGCCGACATGAGTACGGTCGCTTTGCCAAGGCGTACCGATAATCCGTCATCAGAAAATATCAGGATGATTCCATGATCATTCGCCAAGCTATCGCCGCCGATCACCCTCGGCTGGTCGACATCTGGCTGCGCGCCGTGCGCGCGACGCATCACTTCCTGCAGGCGTCCGACATCGATGCGTTACTGCCGCAACTGCGCGATGTCTACTTGCCTGCCGTCGAGCTTTGGGTGGCTGTCGACCCTGAAGATAGGCCGCTGGGCTTTATCGGGCTCAATGAAAACCATGTGGAAATGCTTTTCATCGATCCCGACCGGCGGGGGCAGGGCATCGGCCGGGCGCTGCTGGATTTCTGCCGCAACACGCGCGATACCTTGAGTGTCGACGTGAACGAACAGAATCCGCAGGCAGTGGGCTTCTACCTCCACTACGGCTTCATGCAGACCGGGCGTTCGCCGCTGGACGGCGAAGGCCGGCCGTTTCCCTTGCTACATATGGCCTTGGCTGGCAAGGCATAAGCCGCATCCTGCAGAGCCCCGCAGAACCCTAGAACGTCCCTTGCAGGGTGACCATGAAGTTGCGCGGCTCGCCATAGAAGTTGCCCCACCCCGGCGCACCAATGGTGGAGTAGTACTTCTTGTCGAACAGGTTGTTGCCGTTGAGTGCGACGGTCCAATGCGGGTCGATGCGGTACTGCACGCGGCCGTTCCACAAGGTGTAGCCCGGCTGGACAGCCTTGGTGCTGCCGGTCTTTCGGAAGTTCTCGCTCTGGCTGTTCAGCCCCGCACCCAGCGTCCAGCGCTCCAGTGCACCGTCCAGCTGGTAATCGCCCCAGACCTTGAGCATGTGCCGCGGAATGAAGCTGGAGGTAAAGGTCAGCTCGGTCGGGTCGGTGTCGTTGATGGTCTTCAGGTACTTGGTCTGGGTATAGGTGTACCCGGCCAGCAGTTGCAGGCGTTCGATCGGCGCGCCGCTGATCTCGGCCTCGAAACCTTGGGCGCGAACCTTGCCGCTATCGCTGTAGCAATAACCGTCGCCCGAGCCCAGGCAGGTGTCGGCGTAGTCGGTTTCGGCGCGGTGTTCTTCGACGGTGCGGAACAGGTTGAACGAGGTGTTCAGTGCGCCATCGAGCAGTTCACCCTTGATACCGATTTCGTAGTTGGCGCCGGTCTTCGGCTGCAGGGCCTGGCCCTGGGCATCCACCAGGTTGCCCTGCGGCTGGAAGATGTCGGCGTAGCTGGCGTAGGCGGTCCATTGCGGGTTGAGGTCGTACAGTACGGCAGCGAATGGCGTGACCTGGCCATTTTTCGCGCTGCGGTTGTGCACCCAGTAGTCGTAGGCCTGGGTGTAGGCGTCGCTCTTGTTGCGGTACCAGCTCACCCGTGCACCCAGCACCAGCGTCAGTGGCTCGGCCAGCTTCAGGCGCAGGTTGGCGTAAGAGCCGTACTGGGTCGTGGTGGAGTCGTTCGGTACGCTACCGCCCCGGCTCGGGTTGACCAGGTAGTCTGCCGAGGATGGATGAGGGAAATTCGCCGACGGGTCGAAGGGATTCTGGCTGCCACTGAGCGGCATCAGGGCGAAGTAGTCGTGGGTCTTCTGGCGGCTGGCGTTGGCGCCGATGATCAACTCGTGCTGCAGGCCGAATGCCTCGAACTTGCCATCGACATAACTATCGAAGCCATAGTCGGTCTGGTCGTAGTCGAAGTTACCGGCGGTGCGCCTCATGCTGGAGCTGGTGGCACCCACTGCTACCGCACCTTCGGCAAAGGCATATTCGATGTCCTGGTCGTTGTGGGTGTAAACGGAGGCGAAGTTCAGCGACCAGTCATCATTGAACTGATGCTTGAGGTCGGCGAAGCCGGTGACGCGCTGGCTTTGCAGGCTGTTCCAGCTGGCACCCAGGCAGGTCGAGCGCGGCAGCTTGAGGTCGCTGCCGTTGGCGTAGCGCGGCAGGCCGCTGTAGCAGGGCGAGGCATCGACATCCTCATAGGCCAGGCCGACGCCAAGGGTGGTGTCGGGTGTCATGTCCCAGTCGAGGGCACCGTAGTACACCTGGTCCTGGCGGTCGGCATGGTCGTAGAAGTACCGGCGGTCCTGCACGGCGGCCACGGCGCGGCCGCGCACGCTGCCCGAGTCGTTCAGCGGGCCACCGACGTCCACCTGGCTGCGGTAATTGTCCCAGGTGCCGGCGGACAGGGTCAGGCTGGTGGCGGCCTGTTCCTGGCCGCGCTTGCGTACAAAGTTCACGCCGCCGGCCGATGAGCCGGAGCCTTTCATCATGCCGGCCGCCCCCTTGAGCACTTCGACACGGTCATAGAACGCCATGTCGCTGGAGAAGCTGTTGGCCTGCACGTAGTTGCCTCCCACGTCCAGCGGCACGCCGTCATACTGGTACTGGCCGTCGAGGTTGAAGCCACGCGAGTAGAAGTACTTGCCGCCCATGGGGGAGTCGTACACGGTGATGCCCGGCGTCTTGTCCAGCACCTGCTCGAGGGTGTTGAGGTTCTGGTCGTCGAGCATCTTGCGGGTCATCACTGTGACCGCCTGGGGTGTCTCCTTCAGCGTGTGCACGCCTTTGCCGATGGTTACCGCGCGGGCAGTGTAGGATTGCGTGCCTTCACTGGTCGCATCGAGCCGGTCGGCATCGATGTTCAAGGGCCCCAGTTCCATCGCTGCGTCATCGCTGGCCGGTATCAGCACATAGCCACCGTTACCCAGGCGCCGGGCCTGCAGGCCGCTGTTGCCAAGCAGGCGGGTCAGGCCTTCGTCGATGCTGTAGCTGCCCTCCAGGCCATTGCTGGTCAGGTGACGGGCCTGTTCGGTATCGAACGAAATGGTCACGCCGGCCTGTACACCGAACTGGGTGATTGCATTGCCCAGTGGCCCGGCGGCCACATGGTAGGTGGTCTGGCTCTGGGCCAAGGCATTGCCTGGCATCAGCAGCAGACTGGGGGCGCTGGCCAGGGTCAGGCCGAGCAACACCCGGCGTACGGCCTGGCTCAGTGTGGTGGCTGGGGAGGGGTGAGTATGGGGCATTGCGTGATCCTTCCGTGTCATGGCAGAAAGTCGCTGTCGTCGCGGCTTGTGTCAGGGACGGACGAGAATCGAAATCAGCAAGGTTCGCAGTGAAGTTTTTTCCACGGGCGATTCAGGCGGGTTCCACACTGACCCAGTACCGGCTCAGGTAACGCACCCGCACGGGCAGGGTCTGGTCGAGGTTGGCCAGGGCAATATCGGTATCGTCGATGCGAAATGCCCCGGAAATGCTCAGCGAGCGAATCGACGCGGCGCAGCGCAGTACGCCGGGCCGGTAGCGCCCCAGTTCCTCGATGAAGTCAGCCAGGCGCCAGTCGTTGACGCTCAGCATGCCGTGCTGCCAGGCAGTCGAGTCGGCGGGCAGGGGCAGGGCGGGGCTGATATGGTCGCGGTTAAAGCTGGCCTGTTGCCCTGCGGGCAGGCGCAGCAGGTGCTCAGGATGGTGCTGTGGCCGCACTTCGACGGCAGCCTGCAGCACGCCGACGCGGGTTTGCCCCGGCAGCTTGCGCACACTGAATTCAGCTTCCCGGGCAACGATGCTGCCGTCATCGGTGTGCACGATGAAGGGCCGCTGCCGAGGGTCGTACGCGGCCTTGAGCAGTATCTCGCCACCATACAACTGGACCGTTCGCAGTTTCTGGCCAAGGCGCACGTCGAGCGCGGTGCCGACGTTCAACTCAAGCTGCGAACCGTCTTCCAATTGCAGCGAACGGCGCTCGCCAGTGCCGGTGTGCTGCTGGGCGAGCAGGGTGCGATAAGGTAACTGCTCGGCGGCCAGCCAGCTGCCGCCGCCCATGGCCAGCAACAAGCCCAGTACTTTCAGCACATCACGGCGCTGTGCCTGTGCGGCACCAAGCCCTTTCAGCGCCGCCTGCGCAGGTACCAGGGCCCATTGTTGCTGAAGTTTCTCGACCCGCGCCCACGCTGCGGCGTGCTCCGGGCTGGCTTCCAGCCACTGGCGCCAGGCGCGGGTGCGGGCGAGGTCAGCAACGCCGTCGTTGAGTTGCACGTACCAGGTGGCGGCGGCTTCGAGGGTCTTGAGTTCCAAAAGAGTCAGGCCTCGACCAGCAGCAGGCAGCGGGTCATGGCGCGGATCAGGTGGTTTTTCACCGTGGTCACCGACACCTCGAAACGTTCCGCCGCAGCCGCATAGGTCAGCCCTTCCAGTTGCACGGCAAGGAAGATATCGCGGGTGCGCGCCCCCAGCTCGTCAAGCAAGCTGTCGATTGCGACCAGCATTTCGATGATGGACAGGCGGATTTCCGGCGACACTTCGACGGGTTCCGGTCGCAGTGCCAGCGCTTGCAGGTAGGCCTGCTCGATAGCGCGGCGGCGTACCTTGTCGATCAGCAGCGAGCGGGCGATGGCGCTCAGGTAGCTGCGCGGCTCACGGATCGGCAACTGGCTGCGTGCCGTCATCACCCGCAGGAAGGTGTCGTGGGCCAGGTCGGCCGCATCGGCGGCATTGCCCAGGCGCATACGTAGCCAGTGTTTCAGCCAGCCGCTGTTTTCGCTGTACAGCCGGTGGATAGCTGCGTCATCGAGCGCCGACATAGGGATCAATCCGTAACCTAACTGGGAATTGTTCGCATTGTTGCGGCGCAGGTCTGTAATTGCAAGTGCTGTCAGCGGTCGGCATTCAACGCTTGCGGGTTGGCAACGTTCTTCGGTGCACCTTGGGTGAATGCCAGCACATTGTCGAAGGCATCGCCGAAGTACAGCTCATAGCCGTTCTTTTCCACGTAGCCCAGGTGAGGGGTGCTCAGCACCCGCGGGTGGGTGAGCAGGGGGTGGTCTGGCTCGAGTACCGGCTCTTGCTCGAATACATCCACCGCAGCGAAGCCCGGCCTGCCGGTGTCGAGCGCTTGCAGCAATGCCCCAGGTGCAATCAGTTCGGCGCGGCTGACATTCACCAGCAGGGCATCGGCTTTCATCCGCGACAGATCGTCGAAGGTCACGCCATGGCGTGTTGTATCCGAGAGCCGCAGGTTGAGGCTGAGGATATCGGCCTCGGCAAAGAACGCCTCACGTGATTTCGCTGCCCGATGCCCGTGCGCCTCGGCCACTGCCCGGCTGCCTTCGCTGCCCCACACCAGCACCTGCATGTCGAACGCCTGGGCATAGCGCGCCAGGCGCTGGCCGATCTTGCCGTAGCCCCAGATCCCCAGCACCTGGCCGGCCACTGCCTGGCCCAGGTTGACCTGCCACTGGCCTTGCCTGAACGCTTCGATCGCCGGCACCAGTTGGCGCCGGGCGTTGAGGATCAGCGCCCAGGCAAGTTCCGCCGGTGCCACTGGCGAGCCGCGGCCTTCGGTGACGACGATGCCGCGGGCCGTGCAGGCCTCGAGGTCCAGATGGCCGGCGACTTTGCCGGTCTGGCTGATCAGTTTGAGGTTGGGCAGCCGGTCGAGCAGGGCGGCATCGATGCGCGTCCGCTCGCGGGTGAGTACCAGGGCGTCGGCGTTGGCGAAACGTGCGGACAGTTCGTCCAGCGAGGCGGGTTGCTTGTCGTGAAACACGCTGACTTCATGCCCGGCCAGGCGCTTGAAGCAATCGAGTGAGCGAATGACGTCCTGGTAGTCGTCGGGGATGGCAATGCGCATGGTGGTCGGCCCTGGAGTTAAGTGTGTCGAGTTGCGACGGTTCCCCAAGCATAACGCGGTCTCTGTAGGAGCGTCCCGGCAAGGCCGCTTCTACAAATGCGGGGCGTCAGCCGGCTGATTGTGTGCGTGGCTGCATCACCCCGGCCATGCCCTTGAGCACAACCCCCAGCATCACCGCGACCCCGGCACTGACAAAAATCGTCTCGTGCCCGGCGCTCTGCTGCTGCAAGGCCACGAACGCCGGCGCCAGTGCCGCAGCCGCCACCTGCAGGATGCTCACCCACGGCGTCAAGGTGCCGCGCGGGTCGTTGGTGGCAATGGCGCCCATGTAGTAGGTCAGCGCCAGCACCCAGCCAAAGTTCATCAGGAACAGCGCCACGCACAGTTGCTCGGCATCCTGTGCATGGCGCGCCAGCAATACGATCGACAGCAGCACCAGCAGCGAGCCGAAGCCGATCATCGGCCCACGCCTCACCCGCGCGCCCAGCACGCTGGGCAAGGCCCCGCCGGGCAAGCCGCCGAGGATCCCCAGGCCGAATGCCCAGCCCACGTCCAGCGGGCTGATGCCGCGCTCGCGGGCCAGCTGGTCGACAAAGCCCCAGATGCAGTAGATCGCCAGTTGCAGGCACAGCATCCCCAGCAAGGCATAACGCCCGAGCGTGGCGCAACCCACGCCACTCTGGATCACCGGCACGGGGGCCTCGCGGTGCAGCCGCTGCGGAATGGCCAGCGCGACCAGGGCGATCAGCACGAACCAGAAGCCGATGCTGGCCATTGCCCCTCGATTGCCGACCAGCTCCGCAAGCTGTGGCATGCAGGTGGCGTACAGGGCGAACACGGCGGTCTGGATCAGCAACGACAAACCATACGAACGATCCTGCCCTGGCAAGCGCCCCAGCCCGCTGATCGCGCCGGCATACAGCACGCCGGTGGCGACACCGCACGTCAGCCGGCACAGCACCAGCGCTGCCAGTGAATCCAGGGTTGCACTCAGCAGGTTGAGCGCCAGTGCGGCGAGTGCGCCCGCCAGGTACAGGCCGCGGCCACCGAAGCGCCGGCCCAGCAGCGGCAACAACAAGCTGCCGAGCAAGGTCCCGGTCATTTCGCTGGACAAGACCCAGCCTTGCTGGCTCAGGTCCAGGCTCAGCCGTTCTGCCAACAGGCCGATGAAGAGCGGTTGCACGCCAATGATGATCAGCGCCGTGGCGGCGATGTAGATCAGGGCGGCACGCAGCAGCAGGTTGTTTTTATTGTTGTGCATTGAAAATTCCCGGGTAGGGCATCAGGTTCAGGCGTGGGGGAGGGTGCCTGCGTCGTGGGTGATGCGGCCGTTCATCACGGTCAGCGCCACATCGGTCTTGCCGATCTGGTAACGGTCGAGCTCGAACAGGTCCTGCTCGAGGATGATGATGTCGGCGCGCTTGCCGGCGGTTATCGAACCAATCTCTTTTTCCAGCCCCAGCTGATAGGCGCCGTTGAGGGTGTAGGCGGCGATCAGTTGCGGAATGCTCAGGCGTTCGTCGGCATCGGGCATCACTGGCGCATCAGGCTCGCCACTGAGCTGGCGGGTGTGGCCCGACTCGATGTGCTCCACCGGCTTGTGCTGGCAACGGCACTGGCAGACCAGGCCGTCCATGCCGATCGACACGGTCACGCCCTGGTCGATGAAGGTGCGGAACTTGTACATCGACGCCCAGCGCTTGAAGCCATAGGACTGCTGGATCGCCTCGGCGTAGGCATCGACCACGCCCCATTGCAGCTGGGTGTTGGCCATGACCCCGATGCGGCGGAAGCGTGGGATGTCATCAGGGTGGGTGAGGAAGGCGTGGGTGATCACATGGCGGCGGTCGCGCGGCGGGTTGCTGGCGAAGGTCCGTTCGAACACGTCCAGCGCCATGCGCACGGCCCCATCGCCCACAGCGTGCACCATCACATCGATACCGGCGGCATCGGCCCGGCGTACATGCTGCTCGAACAACGCTTCGGGCATGGTCGTCGAGCCGCAGTGCGGCTTGTCGCAGTAGGGTTCGAGCAGGAACGCGGTGTGGTTCAGCTCGGTGCCGTCGAGCATCAGCTTCAGGGTCTGCGCTTTTACCAGCGGCGAGTCATAGCGGCTGCGCATGCCTTGCAGGATGCTTACCGGGTCATCCTCGGTGCCCATGTTGATGTAGCTGCCGACCACGCGCAGCTTCAGGCGCTCTTCACGCTCCAGCTGCTGCAGGGTTTCGTACAGCAGGGTCTGGTCCCCGGCCGGGTCGAGAAAGCCTGCGTCGAACACGGTGGTGATGCCGGCGGCGACCAGCTTCTCTTGCCAGAACGGGATAGAGCGCAGGTACAGGTCGATGCCGGTCGGCAGGTAACCGGCTTCGCTCAGCCGCTGCATCAGCAGCGAGTAGGCCGCGCAGTCGATGATCACGCCGGTGGGCTCGCCGGTGAGCGGGTCCTTCTCGAACCAGCTGGCACCTTCTTCCACGGCCGGGGTGTCGCGGTCGATGCCGGCAGCCTTCAGTGCGTAAGTGTTGACCCACATGGTGTGGTAGTCGGTGGACAGCAGGCACACCGGTTTGTCCGGGCAGATGTCGTCGAGCACTTCGCGGCGCAGCATGTCGGCCGGCATCAGCGGTTGAATCCAGCCCATGCCGGTGATGGCTTTCTCGCCAGGGTTGGCTTGCACGTAGCGCTTGAGCAACGCCAGCACCTCATGCGGGTCTTCATGGTTGACCAGGGCCTGGAAGGCGAAGGCGGTGCTCGAGAAGTGCCAGTGCGATTCGACGAAGCCCGGCAGCACCAGCTTGCCAGCGGCGTCCAGCAAGCGCGTGGCGGGGCCGGCGTGGGCCATGACACTGGCGTGGTCGCCAACGCAGAGGATGCGCTCGCCCTGCACAGCCACGGCGCTGGCCCATGGCTGGTGCGGGTCGACGGTGTAGAGGCGGGCGTTGTGGATGATGAGATCGGCGGCGGTGGTCATGGCGGCTCCCTGGGGCAAAATGCCGCGCTAGTTTTGTGTCGGTTAAAAGTTTTAGTCAATAAAATATTTTTGCGGGTTGGCTTTGCGGTATGCTTGCCACCGGTTTCGACAAAGGGTTGCAAAGTGAGCGGATTGCGCGAGCAGCAGAAGGCGCTGCGCCGGGAGACGATCAGCCGTACAGCGCTGGGCCTGTTCGAGCGCCAGGGCTTCCAGACCACCACCATGGAGCAGATTGCCCGCCTGGCGGCGGTGTCGGTGCCCACGGTGTTCGCCTATTTCGGCAGCAAGCAGGAGATCCTGCTGGAGAAGTTGCGCGAGGCCGACCACCGCGCGGTAGCCGAGGCGCGCAGGCGCCTTGGGGAATTCGAGCAGGCGCTGGATGCATTGTGCTGCTATGAAACGCACCTGACCGATTACGCCTTCGAGGTGCTGCCGGCACCGTTGTGGCGGGAGATTCTGCCGCCCTTGCTGCCCTTGCTGGGCAGCAATCAGCGCGATGTGCCAGGGGCCTACAAGCGGGTCAACGACGCGCTGGTCGAAGAGCTCAAGCACCTGCTCCAGGACCTGTGTGACAGCGGCAAGCTGCGTGCCGACCTCGATGTGGGCTATGCGGCGTTTCTGATCAACGACTACGGGCATTTGCAGCTTCTGCGGCTGTGCAGTCGCGAGCCGCTGGACCTGGTGGCGCACCGCGAGGATGTGCGCCGGTTCATGGGGTTCTTGCTGAAAGGGATGCAGCGTTAAGCAACGACTGTGGTCTCTGTAGGCGCTGCCTTGCCGGGGCGCCGGACCGGTTGGAAAGGGCTGCGAAGCAGCCCCAGCACGATCAGCAGTGCTGCTCAAATCCCGGGGCCGCGCTGCGGCCCGCTTGCGACACGAGGCCGCCCCTGCAAGACCGTGTCAGATTGGCGTCAGCGGCCAGCCTTGGTGATGCTCCAGCAGAAAGTCGACAAACACCCGCACCCGCGCCGGCATCGCCGGCCCACCCACGAACACTGCATGCAGCGGCTCGCGGTCGCCGGGGTTGTAGTCTTCCAGCAGCGCCACCAGCTGACCGTTGTTCAGCTCATCGGCCACGGTAAAGGTCCCGATCCGGGCAATACCCGCCCCCAGCCTGGCCAGTTGCGCCAGCGCCTCGCCACTGCTGCACTCGATATTCCCCGTCACCTTCAATGAAAAATCCTCCCCCTCCCGGCGAAACGGCCAATCCGGTGCGGCCCGCCGGAAGTTGAAGCGCAGGCAGTTGTGCTGCGCCAGGTCCTCTGGCTCCTGCGGCGTACCGCAGCGTGCAAGGTATTCGGGCGAGGCCACGACCACCTGGCCGGTATGGCCAATGCAGCGCGCGCTCAGCGAACTGTCCGGCAGCTGGCCAAAGCGCAGCGCCACATCGGCCTGTCCGCCATGGATATCGGCGATTTCATCACTCAGCGTCAGGTCGACCAGCACCTGCGGATACAGCGCGCTGAACGCGGTCAGCAACGGCACTACCGTCAGCCGCCCATGCCCCAGCGCCGCGCTGACCCGCAATCGCCCGCGCGGCACACCCTGGTCGGTGATCGCCTCTTCCACCTCAAGCAGGTCCGCCAGGATGCGCCGCGCCCCGCGCAGGTACGCCTCGCCTTCGGTGGTGAGGGTGATCGCCCGGGTGGTGCGCAGCAGCAGGCGGGTGCCCAAGCGCTGCTCGGCGCGGGCAATGATGCGGCTTACCGCCGAGGGCGTCAGGCCCAGTACGCGCGCGGCGGCAGACAGGCTGCCTTCATCCACCACCCTGGCAAACACCTCCATCTCCCCGGATCGCCCGTTGTAGTCCATCTGTGCCTCCAGCGCAAAGGTGGTTGCCGGCAAACCGGTCTAGTGCATTCAAAGGCTGGATCGTAGCATTCCCGTCATAGATAAGGAGCCTTGTATGCGTATCAATCCCCCCCTCGTGGCGCTCGCCATCGGTGCCTTCGGCATCGGTGTAACCGAGTTCGCCCCCATGGGCATGCTGCCCGGCATCGCCGCCGATCTTGGCGTGTCGATCCCGGCTGCAGGCCTGCTGGTCAGTGCCTACGCGCTAGGCGTGCTGATCGGTGCCCCATTGATGACCCTGGCCACCGGCAAGGTCCCGCGGCGTTACCTGCTGATCGGGCTGATGGCCATCTTCACCTTGGGCAACCTGCTGTCGGCCCTGGCCACCGACTACCAGAGCCTGCTCATCGCGCGGGTGGTGACTTCGCTCAACCACGGCGCGTTCTTTGGCGTCGGCTCGGTGGTGGCGGCCAGCGTGGTGCCGCCCGAGAAGCGGGCAGGGGCGGTGGCGGCCATGTTCATGGGCCTCACCCTGGCCACCATTGGCGGTGTACCGCTGGCCACCTGGTTCGGTGAACTGCTTGGCTGGCGCACAGCATTCTGGGGCATTGCCGGCCTGGGTCTGGTGGCGATGGCTTCGCTCTGGTTTGCCCTGCCCAATGTGCCACTGCCCAGGAGCGCCGGGGTGATGGCCGAGATTCGTGTGCTGGGGCGTGGCCCGGTGCTGGCGGCGCTGACGCTGACTGTGGTTGGCTCCAGCGCGATGTTCACGGTGTTCACTTACATAGCGCCGATCCTGCACAGCCAGGCCCAGGCTTGCACCCCCTTCATCACCGCCATGCTGGTGCTGTTCGGCGTCGGCCTGACCCTGGGCAATGTGTGGGGTGGCAAGGCGGCGGATCGCTCGGTGGACCGTACCTTGATCGTGTCGCTGCTGGTGCTGATTACGGTGCTGCTGGTGTTCCCGGCGATGCTTGGCGGGTCGCTGCCGACGGCACTGGCGATCCTGGTCTGGGGCATCGCCAGTTTCGCCCTGGTGCCGCCGCTGCAGATGCGTGTGATGGACGCCGCCAAGGAGGCGCCCAACCTGGCCTCGGCGGTGAACATCGGTGCTTTCAACCTGGGCAATGCCATTGGCGCGGCGCTGGGTGGCGCGGTGATCAATGCCGGGCTGGGGTATTCGGCGGTGTCGTTTGCCGGGGCGTTGATGGCGGGGTTGGGGCTGGTGTTGACCCTGGCCTGGCGTAGTCGCCCGGTGGGGGTGGGGGCAGTGGCGTAGGGGGGGCTGCAGGGCTTGCCTTGGCTTTTGCA
>NZ_BCAZ01000077.1:0-14133 GCF_001320205.1 Pseudomonas sp. NBRC 111123 | reverse complement strand
TCTCTAGATCTCGGTATCACAGGCAATCAGCTGCCTGACCAGCCCCTGAGCCAATGGCGACAAGCCATATCCCACCCGGCTCACCACCCCATAGCGGGTATAGAACGCCTCTTCCTGATCCGCTGCCAGGTCCACCAATTTCAACGCGACCAGCCCACCTTCCATTTGGTAAGGCCGCAAGTTTGCATTGCAGGCGATGCCAATGGTGTCCGAATGCATCACCACATTCAGCAGCGCATATCCATGCTCGCACTCCACCGTGGGCAGAAAGTCCTGGCGCCCGCTGAGGTCGCTCAGGATTTTGCGGATGTTCGGCGGCCGGAACGTGGTCGCCAGCGGGTAATCGAATACGTCCCGTGCCCGCACTTCAGCCTGCTCGGTCAGCGGGTGCCCGGCACGGCAGCAGAAGTGCCAGCGCTGCGGGGCCAGCTTGTGCACCCGGTAATCCGGGTCGGACTCGAACTGGCGAGTGTCGGCAACGAAGAACTCGATCTCCTCGGCGATCAGCTTGCGGTTCAGCGCCTGCCAGTTATCCACCTGGAAGCAGGTGCGCGCCGCCGGGTATTCGGCAACGAAGCGCGCCACCGCCCGCGGCACCAGCCCGCCAGCGGGCGCCGGGCCGGAACCGAAGCGCACCACGCCGGTGGTGGCGCCATTGAACTGGTGAATCTCGTTGACCAGGTTATGCGCGCCATGCACCAGGCGCCGCGAGTGCTCCAGCACCAGCAACCCTTGGCGGGTGGGTGACAGTTCCTTGCTGGCGCGGTCGACCAAGCGGCAGCCGATGTTGTGCTCCAGGGTCTGGATGCTGCGGCTGAAGGCCGATTGCGACAGGTTCACCGCCGCGGCTGCGGCGACAAAACTGCGGTGCTCGACAAGGGCAATGTAGTGGCGCAACTGACGCAGATCGATATGCATTTTCTACATTAAAACCTTCGGTCAAATGCAATTGCTGACAAGGGCGAGTCCCCTTATAAAGGGTGTTACTTATTCCACAAAATATGAATTACAAATATTTATATCTCTTAAAAGAATATAAGCCCAACTGACCGCGATTCGGTTCCGCCAACGGAAATGCTCGCCCAGGGCCCATGCCTCAAGGAGCATTTGCATGACTGGACTTTCCCGTTGGCCTGCGCGCGCGTCGCGTTTTACCTTGCAACCCTTGGCCGCCGGCGTGTTGCTGGCGGCTTCCAACGGCAGCTTCGCCGAAGAACCCGTCAGCGTTACCCCGGCTGTGGAACAGGAGGCCAAGCTCGGCACGGTCACGGTCAATGCCCGCCGCCGCGAAGAAACCGCGCAGAGCGTGCCCACGCCCATCAGCGTGCTTAGTAGCGAAACCCTGGAAACCCAGCGCATCTACCGTGTGCAGGATCTGCAACAGCTGGTGCCCAGCACCAACGTCGCCTATGTGCATGCACGCCAGTCGAGCATCTCGATCCGGGGCCTGGGCAATAACCCGGCCAGCGATGGCCTGGAAGGCAGCGTCGGCATCTACCTGGACAACGTCTACCTCGGCCGCCCGGGCATGGCAGTGTTCGACCTGCTCGATGTCGAGCAGCTGGAAGTGCTGCGCGGCCCGCAGGGCACGCTGTTCGGCAAGAACACCACAGCGGGCGTGCTGAACATCACCACGCGCAAGCCAACCTTTCATACAGAAGGCAGCGTCCAGCAATCGATTGGCGAGGACGGCTACCTGCAGACCCAGGGCAGTTATTCCGGGCCGATCACCGAGACGCTGGCTGGCCGTATCAGCGCCTATCACACCGAAGACGATGGCTATGTGAAGAACATCCATAACGGCGACGAACTCAACGGCGGCAAGCGCCAGGGCTTTCGTACCCAGTTGCTGTTCAAACCGAGCGAAACCTTCAACCTGCGCTGGATCGGCGAATACAACGAAGAGGACTCCAACAACGGCATCCTCAGCCTGTACAGCACCGGGCCGACCATCAACGGCGTCAACCGCTATGAAAGCCTGGCCGCCCAGGCTGGCGCCACGCTTGTGTCGGGCAAGGACCGCAAGGTCAACTTCGATGCCGACCAACAGGTAACGGTGTTCCAGGGCGGTACTTCGGTGGAGGCCAACTGGACCTTGCCCAACGACTTCACCCTGACTTCGATCAGCGCCTATCGCTGGTGGGACTTTACCCCGCGCAACGACGACGGTCTGAATGTGCCGGTGTTCTACAGCGCCGGGGTGTCGGTACGCGACAAGCAGTACTCGCAGGAAATCCGCCTGGCTTCGCCTACCGGTGGCGCCTTCGACTACGTGCTGGGCGCGTACTACTTCAAGCAGGACCTGGACAACAAATCCTTCACTTATTACGGCCCGCAGGCCGATATCTGGAACATCACCCCGGCCGGCGCACTGAACAACGTCAACACCCTTGGCGACGGCCATATCGATACCGACAGCTACGCGCTGTTCGCCCAAGGCACCTGGCACCTCACCGACCGCCTGGACTTCACCGCCGGCATCCGCGGCACCTACGAGGAAAAGAGCGCCTGGGTGACCCGCGATGCACCAACCGGTGGTGCGGCAGTTACCGGGGCTGCCGCTGCTGCGCGCCAGGGCAGGGTGGGGGCTTACGATTCGGGAGATCTCAACCAGTACAGCTTTAGCCCTTCCGGACTGCTGGGGCTGAGCTACCGCTTCAACGACCAACTGCTCGGCTACGCCACTCTGACCCACGGCGAGAAGTCGGGGGGCGTGAACCTCACTGTTGGCGCCGCGCCACGCCTGGGCACCGACTCACTACTGGTCGGTACCGAGCGAGCCAACAATGCCGAGTTGGGCCTCAAGAGCACGCTGTTCGACAACCGCCTGCAACTCAACACCAACCTGTTCTGGACCGAGGTGCATGGCTACCAGGCCAACGTCTACGACCAGATCAACCGCGTGCAGTACCTGGCCAACGCCGGCAGCGTGCGTTCGCGCGGCCTGGAGTTCGAGGCCACGGCGCTGCCGATCAGCGGCCTGACGGTGAACTTCAACGGCTCGTGGAACGATGTGCGCTACCTGAAGTACGACGACGCACCGTGCCCACCGGAAGTCAGCCTGGCCAATGCAACCGCCACCTGCGACCTGTCCGGCCACCAGGTGGTCGGCGCCTCCAAATACATCGCCAACCTCAACGGCGAATACACGTGGCAAGCCAGCCAGCACGTCGAGCCTTACGTCACTGCCAGCTACGCGTTCCGCTCTAGGGCGGTGGGCACCATCGACGATTCCGACTTCGGCCAGATCCCCAGCTATGCGCTGGTCAACCTCTCCGCCGGTGTGCGCCTGGATCAGGGCGACGGCGTGGTCGACCTGTCGCTGTGGGTGAAGAACGCTGGCGACAAGACCTATTTCACCAGCCTGTGGAACTCCGCCAATGGTGGTTATGCCGGCGTGCTCGGTACCCCGCGCACCTTCGGCGCCACTGCCCGTTACGACTTCTGAGCACAAGGAGCTTTGCCATGAATGCCAAGACTGAAACCCCCGCACTGCCTGAAGGCGCCTGCCTCACTGCCAAAGTCCCCGAGCGCGCAGAGGCGCTGCTCGGCGATGTGGTGGTCAACCCTTACCGCCTGGCGCCGCTGACCGCGATCATCCGCGACGGTGGGCGCAGCCTGAGCGCGGCCCATGTGCGGGTGCGCGGTAAGGGCGAGCGCGGTGTGGACATTGCCTACGAGGTGTCCGAACGCTCGCTGTGGACCTACGGCGGCATCCCGGTATTCGGCCTGTACCCGGACCACGTCAACCAGGTGGAAGTGACCTACAAGCTCGACGGCGAGCGCATCCGCGAGCAGTACCAGATCTACGCCCCGGCCGTGCGCCTGCCGGTGGTGGCGAAACAGACCGCCGCACTGCCGGAGGTGGAGCCGGTCAAGGTGGCGCCAGGCTTCGAGCAGCGCCTGTACCTGTTCAACCATCTGCAAGGTGATATCCCCGGCGGCCGCGCCTTCAAGTGGAACGGCCTGGGCGGCGCCGCCGAATGGGACCAGGTGGGCAACAACTGGATCGCCGACAGCAATGGCGACGTGCGCTGGTACCTGGACATCGAACAGATCCACGACTCCAACCGCCGAGACGGCCTGGGTGGGACCATGGGTTTCCAGCAGACCCGCGATGGCAAGCTGATCTGGGGGCAGGGCCAGACCTACTCCAAGTTCGACCTGCTGGGCCGGCGCATCTGGCAGCGCAACCTGCCGGACAAGTTCGCCGACTTCTCCCATGAGATCCGCGAAACGACCAACGGTACGTACCTGCTGCGGGTGGGGACCAGCGATTACCGTCGCCCCGATGGCAAGCGGGTGCGCTCGATCCGTGACCACATCATCGAAGTCGACGAAACCGGCGACGTGCTGGACTTCTGGGACCTGAACCAGATTCTCGACCCCTATCGCGGCGACTTGCTGGAAACCTTGGGCAAGGCGGCGATCCAGCTGCCCGAAGGTGTGCAGAAACAGGATGATCGGCTGGCCAACGAACTGGCCGAGGGCGACTTGCCGTTCGGCGATACCCCTGGCGTGGGCACCGGGCGTAACTGGGCGCACGTCAATGCCATTGACTACGATGCCGATGACGACAGCATTATCGTTTCAGCGCGTCATCAGGGCGTGGTGAAGATCGGTCGCGACAAGCAGGTGAAGTGGATCCTCGCTTCTCCACAAGGCTGGCCACAGCATTTGCGCGAGAAGGTGCTGACCCCCGTCCAGAGCGAAGGCTTCGACTGGTCGTGGACCCAGCACACGGCCTGGCTCACCGGCAAAGGGACACTGACGGTGTTCGACAACGGCTGGGGCCGCGACTTTGCCCCGACCAAGCTCAGCGGCAACTACAGCCGGGCGGTCGAGTACAAGATCGATGAAGCCAAGGGCACGGTCGAGCAGGTCTGGGCGTATGGCAAGGAGCGCGGCGACGAGTGGTATAGCCCGGTGACCTCGGTGGTGGCCTACCGGCCAGAGACCGATACCCAGTTCATCTATTCGGCGTCGGTGAATTTCCTCACGCCCGAGAAGCTCACCACCACGGTGCTCAATGAAGTGCGCCGCGGCACTCAAGAGGTGCTGGTGGAACTGAAGGTGCACAGCCGCCAGCCGGGCTCCGTTGGCTACCGGGCCTTGGTGATCGACCTGGCCAAGGCATTCTGATCGATTCCTGCCGGGAGGGCCGTCGGTCCTCCCATCACATTTCATTCAGCTGCATCGTCTAACCTGTACCGGCCTCTTCGCGGGTAAACCCGCTCCCACAGGATCTCCACGGCTTTCAGTGCCTGTGGAGATCCTGTGGGAGCGCGTTTACCCGCGAAAAGGCCAGTTGCCACTGTGCAGAATCATGGATTTTTGCCCTGGGTGTTCAACCATTCGTTCTTTTTTTCGAACAGCCTATTGTCCAACACCCCAGCAGCCGCTTAGCATTCGTTTGAGATTTCAAACGCTCGATGCCCTGCCTTGGGCGCTTTTCAAACAATCAACAATTCGGGAAGCCGACATGCAGCTCAAAGACGCTCAGTTGTTCCGCCAGCAAGCCTTCATCAACGGTGAGTGGCTGGATGCGGACAGCGGCCAGACCATCAATGTGACCAACCCGGCCACTGGTGAAGTCATCGGTACCGTGCCGAAGATGGGCACCGCGGAAACCCGCCGCGCCATCGAAGCTGCCGACAAGGCCCTGCCGGCCTGGCGTGCACTGACCGCCAAGGAGCGTTCGAACAAGCTGCGTCGCTGGTTCGAACTGATGATCGAGAACCAGGACGACCTGGCTCGCCTGATGACCACCGAACAAGGCAAGCCGCTGGCCGAAGCCAAGGGCGAAATCGCCTACGCGGCCTCGTTCATCGAGTGGTTCGCCGAAGAAGCCAAGCGCGTCTACGGTGACACCATCCCAGGTCACCAGCCAGACAAGCGCCTGATCGTCATCAAGCAGCCAATCGGCGTTACCGCGGCCATCACCCCGTGGAACTTCCCGGCCGCGATGATCACCCGTAAAGCCGGCCCTGCCCTGGCCGCTGGCTGCACCATGGTGCTCAAGCCTGCTTCGCAGACCCCATACTCCGCCTTGGCCCTGGTCGAGCTGGCCACCCGCGCCGGCATCCCGGCTGGTGTGCTGAGCGTCGTTACCGGCAGCGCTGGCGAAGTTGGCGGCGAACTGACCGGCAACTCCCTGGTACGCAAACTGTCCTTCACCGGCTCGACCGAAATCGGTCGCCAGCTGATGGAAGAATGCGCCAAGGACATCAAGAAGGTTTCCCTGGAACTGGGTGGCAACGCCCCGTTCATCGTGTTCGACGACGCCGACCTGGACAAGGCAGTCGAGGGCGCGATCATCTCCAAGTACCGTAACAACGGCCAGACCTGCGTCTGTGCCAACCGCATCTACGTGCAGGACGGCGTCTACGACGTGTTCGCCCAGAAGCTGGCCGCTGCTGTCGCCAAGCTGAAGATCGGTAACGGCCTGGAAGAAGGCACCACCACTGGCCCGCTGATCGACGGCAAGGCTGTCGCCAAGGTCCAGGAACACATCGAAGACGCCGTTGGCAAAGGCGCCAAGGTGCTGTCCGGTGGCAAGTTGATCGAAGGCAACTTCTTCGAGCCGACCATCTTGGTCGACGTGCCGAAAACCGCTGCTGTCGCCAAAGAAGAGACCTTCGGCCCACTGGCGCCGCTGTTCCGCTTCAAAGACGAAGCCGAAGTCATCGCCATGTCCAACGACACCGAGTTCGGCCTGGCCTCGTACTTCTATGCCCGTGACATGAGCCGTGTGTTCCGTGTCGCCGAGGCCCTGGAATACGGCATGGTGGGTATCAACACCGGCCTGATCTCCAACGAAGTCGCGCCATTCGGCGGTATCAAGGCTTCGGGCCTGGGCCGTGAAGGTTCCAAATACGGTATCGAGGACTACCTCGAAATCAAATACCTGTGCATCAGCGTCTGATTGCCGGGTAAACGGTTTTACCTCTGCCAGCGGGGCGCGAGAGCGACGTCTCGCTGGCCTTTTTGACATCGCAGTACCTGGTGGCCAGGGCGTTTACGGCAGTCGATCAACGAATACTGTTCGCGAGCACTCCCAGCCACCCCCGAATAAAAGCGCCGCTGATCGGCGCAAATGAGGGCACTATGAGCAAGACCAACGAATCCTTGATGCAACGTCGTGTAGCCGCCGTCCCACGTGGCGTCGGCCAAATCCACCCGATCTTCGTCGAGTCCGCGAAGAACGCTACGGTGATCGACGTTGAAGGCCGCGAACTGATCGACTTCGCCGGCGGCATCGCAGTACTGAACACTGGCCACCTGCACCCGAAAGTGGTTGCAGCTGTGCAAGAGCAGCTGACCAAAGTCAGCCACACCTGCTTCCAGGTGCTGGCCTACGAACCGTACGTAGAGCTGTGCGAAAAGATCAACAAGCTGGTCCCAGGCGACTTCGACAAGAAGACCCTGCTGGTCACCTCCGGCTCCGAAGCCGTTGAAAACGCCGTCAAGATCGCCCGTGCCGCCACTGGCCGCGCTGGCGTGATCGCCTTCACCGGCGGTTACCACGGCCGTACCATGATGACCCTGGGCCTGACCGGCAAGGTCGTGCCGTACTCCGCTGGCATGGGCCTGATGCCAGGCGGCATCTTCCGCGCCCTGTTCCCGAGCGAGCTGCACGGTGTCAGCGTTGACGACGCCATCGCTTCGGTCGAGCGCATCTTCAAGAACGACGCCGAGCCGCGCGACATCGCCGCGATCATCCTCGAGCCAGTACAAGGCGAAGGCGGCTTCCTGCCTGCGCCGAAAGAGCTGATGAAGCGTCTGCGCGAACTGTGCGACAAGCACGGCATCCTGCTGATCGCCGACGAAGTGCAGACCGGCGCTGGCCGTACCGGCACCTTCTTCGCCATGGAACAGATGGGCGTCGCGCCTGACCTGACCACCTTCGCCAAGTCCATCGCTGGCGGCTTCCCGCTGGCCGGTGTATGCGGCAAGGCCGAGATCATGGACGCCATCGCTCCGGGCGGCCTGGGCGGTACCTACGCTGGCTCGCCAATCGCCTGCGCGGCGGCTCTGGCCGTTATCCAGGTGTTCGAGGAAGAGAAGCTGCTGGACCGTAGCAAGGCTGTCGGTGAGCACCTGACCACTGGCCTGCGCAAGATCCAGGAAAAGCACCCGATCATCGGCGATGTTCGTGGTCTGGGCTCGATGATCGCTGTGGAAGTCTTCGAAAAAGGCACCCACACCCCGAACGCTGCTGCCGTTGCCCAGGTTGTGGCCAAGGCGCGCGACAAGGGTCTGATCCTGCTGTCCTGCGGCACCTACGGCAACGTCCTGCGTATCCTGGTTCCGCTGACCGCCGAAGACGCGCTGCTGGACAAAGGCCTGGCCATCATCGAAGAGTGCTTCGCTGAACTCGCCTGATGTGATGCGCTTCATAAAAAAACCCGCTTAGGCGGGTTTTTTTTGTGCCCAGAAAAGCCTCATGGCGCTATGGTTGTGGAAGGATTTGCCTTGGAAGCTGCGAAGGACTGCGTGTCAGGGATTTTCAGGAGTTGGCCATGAGTGCTGCAGACCCCACCCCACCGTGCGTGCTGATCGCCGAAGGCGACCCTTGGGTACGTGAAATGTTGAGCGAAATGCTGCTCAGCGTGCGTTGCGATGCCCGCTTGCAGGTCTGCGCCGACGGCTCGCAGGCGCTCACGGCGCTGGCCAACAAACCCGACCTGATCATCGCGGCCCGCGAACTGGCAGGCCTGGATGGCCTCGACCTGCTGCGCAAAGTGCGAGCCAAGGGCCCGGGGCTGCCGTTCATTCTCATGAGCGAGCGCAGCGACAGCGCCAGCGTGCGCGAAGCGTTGCCGCTGCACCCTACGGCTTACCTGAGCAAGCCACTGAACCTGGACAAGCTGCGCAAGAGCCTTGAAGAGCTTTTGCTGGCCGTGGGCGAGCAGATCGCCTGCCCGGTGCCGCCGCTGCAGCCTGGCGCCAGCCTGCCGGCCTACCTCGAACAGCGCCGTGCCACCGCCGATGGTGGGCCGCTGTTTGCCGACGTGCAGGTGGCGATCAAGCGTGCGCTCAATCCTCAGGGCCTGAACCTCAAGGTACTCGAAGAGGAAGTGCGTGACGACCCGCAGATCACGGCTGTGCTCATCGCCGCTGCCAACAGTGCCGGCCTACACCGTGATGCACCTGTGCAGACGCTGATGCAGGCGCTGAACAAGCTCGGAAGCACCCAGAGCATGAACCTCATCCTGGGCCTCACCCTCAAGCGCAGTGCGCGCCTGAGCGACCCGCTGCTGACGCAACATGCTACCCATTACTGGAACCTTTCGCTGCACACCGCCGAGTACGCCCGCTCACTGGCGCGGATGCTCGAGCTGGACCAGGAGCGCTGTTACTGCGCCGGCCTGCTGCATTGCCTGGGCGATCTGGCGGTGTTGCGCAGCCTGCAGGAGTGGCGCCTGGCCGGTGGTGAGCTGGACGAGGACCGGGTGCAGCTGTCGCTCAATGAATTCGGCGCGGCATTCGGCTCGGCGTTGCGCACCCGCTGGCGCCTGCCGCTGAGCCTGCGCGAGCTGATCGCGGCGATCTATCAGCTGGGTGGCGGGGTGTATTCACGGGAGATCCTGGCCTTGAACCTGGCCGGGCAATTGGCTCGCCTGCCGGCGGGTCAGGGGTTGGAGAAGGTGGCCAGCAACAAGACCGCGCGCTTGCTGAAGGTTGGGCTGGCTGAGCTCAGCCGGTTGCGCAAAGTGGAAAACCCTGAGGTGAAGCCGCAGGGGGAGGCACCACCTGCTCCTGAAGAACCCGCTTCGACGTGAGATTTCGGGGCCGCTTCGCGCCCCTTTCAGCCACGGACTATCCGGTTCTTGCCCTGCCGCTTGGCCCGGTACATCGCCGCATCGGCACGGGCGAACACGCTGTCCAGCGATTCGTCTTCATCGGTCAGCCCGGTTAGCCCCTGGCTCACCGTCACACTGTACGCCTCATCGCCATGGCTGAAGCTCTGCCGCTGGATTTCCCGCTGCAGTCGCTCGGCGATCTGTTCGGCCACCTGTGCATTGCATCCCGGAAATACCGCCGCGAACTCCTCACCACCGATACGCCCGAACAGATCGCCACGGCGTAACACGGCCTTGCCGCTGTCGGCGATGCGCTGCAGCACCTGGTCGCCTTCCTGGTGCCCGTAGCTGTCGTTGATTCGCTTGAAGTCGTCGATGTCCATCAGCAGGAAAGCCAATGGCGTGCCGTCTTCTCGGGCGCTGTCGAAGGCCTGCTGGGCGCACTCGAAGAAGTGCCGCCGGTTGCTGCTCTGGGTCAGCACATCGGTGGTGGCCAGGCGCTGCAGTTCGCTTTCCAGTTGCTTCTTTTCAGTGATGTCCTCGGCGATGCCGACAATGATCACCCGGTCATCTTCGCTCTGCTGGTTGATGTAGCACTTGTCACTGAGCCAGCGCACCTGGCCATTGGCGTTGAGGATGCGGTATTCGCGGTCTTCCACTGCGCCCTTGAGCAGTACCTGGGCCAGGCTGCGCTCGGCGAACTCCAGGTCGTCAGGGTAGATGCTGTCGCGCCATTCGTTGTAGTCGGCCAGCACCAGGCTGGCCGGTCGACCGAAGATACGTTCGTAGGCGGGGCTGACGTAGAGCACCTGACGGGTTTCCCAGTCGAAGGCCCAGAGCACGGCGTTGACGCTGTCGAGCAGCGAGCTGTACAGCTGTTCGCGTTCACTCAGGCGGGCAACTTCGCCCTGGGCGTGGAGCAGAGCCAGCAAGGTTTGTGCAGCTTCAGGAGGCGGGGTACCTGACAAGGATGGAGGTAGGTTCTTGGCCATGAGCACGGAGCAGTTCTCATTGATAGGGCGCGCGGCCACGAACCGGCCCGCCACGCGGACGATGTACGGTTTGAGTGGATTTTCAGGGGGGAAGTTCCTGCAGGCACGCCCCGTTGCGGGGCGTGCCGATCAGCGGCTATCAGGCGCCGGTGGGACGCAGGGAGTAGGTTTTCAGCTGAGCTGCGAAGTCGTGCAGGGCATGGATACCGCTGGCTTCGGCCTCGTGTACCCAGTCCTTCATGGCCGCCAGCATGTCGTGGCCGTTGGCGCTGGTGCGGGCCCAGATCTGTTGCAGGGCCAGGCGCTTCTCGTAGATGGTCTTCAGGGCCTGGCTGTGGGCTAGCATGCTTTCGATGCGCACGTGGTGGCGGTCTTCGAGCAGGCTGGTTTCACGCGACAGCAAGCGCTTGGCACGGCGGAAGCGGTGGCGTACCGAGGCGTCGACCTTGGCCAGCTCCTGCTTGACCAGCGGGGCGATCACCAGCTTGCGGTACTGGGCCATGATCTGGAAGCGGTTGTTGAGGATGGCCATGGCAGTGTCCATGTCCAGGCTGGCCTTGCCCTCGACCCGGTGGGCGATGGGCGCCACGCGTTGTACCTTGGCCAGGCGCAGCAGGCAGAACACACGGATCCAGGCCCAGCCCATGTCGAACTCCCAGCGCTTGACCGAGAGCTTGGCCGAGTTGGGGTAGGTGTGGTGGTTGTTGTGCAGCTCTTCGCCGCCGATGACGATACCCCATGGCACCAGGTTGGTGGCGGCGTCGCGGCATTCGAAATTGCGATAGCCGACCGCGTGGCCCAGGCCGTTGACCACGCCGGCGGCCCAGAACGGAATCCACATCATCTGCACCGCCCAGATGGTGATGCCGATGGTCCCGAACAGCAGCAGGTCGATGACCGCCATCAGCACGATGCCGCCGAGCTTGTAGCGTGAGTAGAGGTGGCGCTCGATCCAGTCTTCCGGGCAGTTCTTGCCGTAGATGCGCAGGGTCTCTGGGTTGCGTGCCTCTTCGCGGTAGAGTTCGGCCCCTTTGCGCAGCACTGTGCCAAGGCCCTTGTAGACCGGGCTGTGCGGGTCGTCCGGGGTTTCGCACTTGGCGTGGTGCTTGCGGTGCACGGCCGTCCATTCGCGGGTGTTCTGTGCCGTGGTCAGCCACAGCCAGAAGCGGAAGAAATGCTTGAGCGCACCATTGAGCGCCAGCGCACGGTGGGCGGAGTAGCGATGCAGGTAGATAGTGACGCTGACGATGGTCACGTGGGTCATCAGCAGGGTGACGCCAACCAGTTGCCAGGCCGACAAGTCGAGCAGACCGTTGTACCACATAGGTGTAGATGCCCTCGGGAATGCAGGGAGAAAGGTGTGATTATCCCTTGGCGGGGAAATAAAACCAGTCACCCTTTCAGATAGGAAGTCACGGCATGTTTCAGCCTTTATAATGCCCCATCCTTTTTTATGGGCTTTCCCCCCCGACATGTCTGTTTCCGTTCGCGACGCCTTGCGCATGGCCGCGCTGTATGTGGTGCTCTCGTTCCTCTGGCTGGTGCTGGCCGAGGTGGTCCTGCACAGTATGACTGACGACCCCCTGGCGCTGACCGTGGGCCGGCAGATCAACGTGGTGGTGTGGGTGCTGGTCAGTGCCTTGCTGATCTTCGTGTCCCGCGCGCGCCTGCTCAACTTCATCGGTGTCGGTGCGCGTCTGCGCAGCGAGGATCGTGAGCGCCTGCGCATGGCCGCGGCGGTGTTCGACAGCACGCTGGAGGGCGTGTTGGTGACTGACCGCCAAGGCCTGATCGTGCACGTCAACCGCGCCTTCATGCGCATTACCGGCTACCAGCAGGACGAAGTGTTGGGTCAGCGCCCGAGCAAGTTCAAGTCGGGGCGCCACGGCGTGCCGTTCTATCAGCAGATTTATGCCGCGCTGGCCGAAAAGGGCGAGTGGAGCGGCGAGATCTGGAACCGCCGTAAAAGCGGTGAAATCTATCCGCAATGGCAGACGATCTGCGCCATCCACGATGACAGCGGTGAGCTGAGCCATTACGTGGCGGTGTTCAGCGACATCAGTGCGATCAGGCATACCGAGCAGGAACTGGCTTACCTGGCCCACCATGACCCGCTCACTGGCCTGCCCAACCGCCTGTTGTTCAACGACCGCGCCGAGCAGGCGCTGGCTGCGGCGCAGGCCAACAAGCGTGGCTGCGCCTTGCTGCTGCTCGACCTGGACCACTTTCAGAGCATCAACGACGGCCTTGGCCATACCATTGGCGACCAGTTGCTCAAACTGGTCGGCGAACGCCTGCGTGAGACGGTGGGCAACACCGTTACCTTGGCGCGCCTGGGCGGTGACGAATTCGGTGTGCTGGCCGAGAACTGCCAGCAGGTCGGTCAGGCCGGCAAGCTGGCGCAAGGCATCATCGAGCGTATGCGTGAACCCTTCGAGTTCGATGGCCACCGCCTGTTCATCAGTGCCAGCGTAGGTATCAGCCTGTTCCCCAACGACGCCCTGAGCGCCGAGCAACTGCTGCGCAATGCCGATTCGGCGCTGTTCAAGGCCAAGGGTAATGGGCGTGCCTGCTACGCGCTGTACACCGAAGAGCTGACTGCCCACGCCCAGCATCGGGTGGAAACCGCGAGTGAGCTGCGCCGGGCGCTGGCCAAGGATGAGCTGCGGGTGTTCTTCCAGCCGGTGCATGACCTGTTCACGGCGAAGATGGTCGGTGTCGAGGCGCTGGTGCGTTGGCAACACCCGGAGCGTGGGCTGGTGCCGCCTGGCGAGTTCATCCCGATCGCCGAGCGTACCGGGCTGATTGCCGAGGTCGATGCCTGGGTGTTGCGTGAGTCTTGCCGGCAGATGGTTCAGTGGCAGGAACAAGGACGCGCGCTGGAATTCGTTGCCGTCAATATTTCCAGCCGCTTGTTCGGCCAGCGCGAGTTGTACCGGCAGGTGGCGGACGTGCTGCACGAGACGGGCCTGGACCCGGCACTGCTGGAGCTGGAGGTGACCGAGAGTGCGGTGATGGAAGACCCGGAGGTGGCGCTGGAGCAACTGCATCGTCTGCGTGAGCTAGGCCTGAATCTGGCAATCGATGATTTCGGCACGGGGTATTCGTCGTTGCTGCGGCTCAAGCGCTTGCCGGTGCAGAAGCTGAAGATCGACCAGGGCTTTGTCGCCGGCTTGCCGCTGGATGATGATGACATCGCGATTGTGCGGGTGATCATTGCCCTGGCGCGGAGCATGGGCATGCAGGTGCATGCCGAGGGCATCGAACAGTCTGAGCAGGCGCGGTTCCTGCTGGAGCAGCAGTGCCAGCTGGGGCAGGGGTACTGGTTCGGGCGG
>NZ_BCAZ01000076.1:0-14888 GCF_001320205.1 Pseudomonas sp. NBRC 111123 | reverse complement strand
TTCGGCGATGTGTTCGAGCGCCGCCAGGTTGATATGCGTGGCCTCGGGCGAAGCGTTCGGGATGACCACGTTCAGGCCTTCCTCTTCGCTGCCGGAATACTTCAGCTCCATCGCCTGCTTGCGGTAATGGTCGATGGCCAGGTTGCGCACGATCTGGAACAGGTAGCTGAGCTGAGCCTTGAACGACGAGGTGATCTGCGGGGCGGCGCTGAGCCGGAAGAAGGCGTCCTGCACCACGTCCTCGGCCCGCGAGCGGCAGCCGGTGATGCGCGCTGCGATCTTGACCAGGATGCTGCGGTTGTCGACGAATGCCTGGAGTAATGGTGAATCGCACTTACTTGTGGATAGTTGTTCCGCCATGGAAATCACCTTGTCTCGAAGGGGAAAGGGAGCACCCAAAAAGGGAAGCTTCCTACGACGTGCGACAAACTATTCAGAATGATAATGATTGTCAAATACGAAAGTTAATGAGTTTCCATTAGTTTCAGTTCTAAGCGAGCGCGCGTGACGCAGTTCACCTTCCTGCGCCCCTCAGCCTTTTTCGCACCGCTAATTTCCTGCCACGCCCATCCGTTCCCCTGTGTACATCCGGCCGCTGCCGCTGCCCGCCGACCTTGTGCGGGGCAGCCAGCCCGACTCAACCAGACACTGGCAGGAACCCCCCATGACGGACGCCTTCGAACTCCCGCTCTCGCTGGTCCAGGCCCTGGCGCAACGCGCCGCGCTGACCCCGGACCGCATCGCCCTGCGCTTTCTGGCCGATGCCCCCGGCGAGCAGGCCGTGCTCAGCTATCGCGACCTGGACGCCCGTGCGCGCACCATCGCGGCGGCGCTGCAGGCCCGCGCCGGGTTTGCCGAGCGGGCCGTGCTGCTGTTCCCCAGCGGCCCGGACTACGTGGCGGCGTTCTTCGGTTGCCTGTACGCCGGCGTCATTGCCGTGCCGGCCTACCCACCGGAGTCGTCCCGCCAGCATCACCAGGAGCGCCTGCTGTCGATCATCGATGACGCCGAGCCGCGCCTGCTGCTGACCGTTGCCGCGCTGCACGACAGCCTGCAGGGGTTGGAGGCCCTGAGCGGCAACAACGCCCCCGAGCTGCTGGCTGTGGATACGCTTGACCCGGCATTGGCGGGCAGTTGGCGCGAGCCGCAGTTGCAGGCGCACGACATCGCCTTCCTGCAGTACACCTCCGGCTCCACCGCGCTACCGAAGGGCGTGCAGGTCAGCCACGGCAACCTGGTGGCCAACGAGCAGTTGATCCGCTCGGGCTTCGGCATCGACCTCAACCCCGACGACGTGATCGTCAGCTGGCTGCCGCTGTACCACGACATGGGCCTGATTGGCGGGCTGCTGCAGCCGATCTTCAGTGGCGTACCGTGCGTGCTGATGTCGCCGGGTTATTTCCTCGCCCGGCCGCTGCGCTGGTTGCAGGCGATCAGCGAGTACGGCGGCACCATCAGCGGCGGGCCGGATTTCGCCTACCGGCTGTGCAGCGAACGGGTCAGCGAGGCGGCCCTGGCCGGCCTCGACCTGAGCCGCTGGCGTGTGGCCTATTCCGGTTCCGAGCCGATCCGCCAGGACAGCCTCGCCACCTTCGCCGGCAAGTTCGCTGCCTGCGGTTTCCAGCCGGGCAGCTTCTTTGCCAGCTATGGCCTGGCCGAAGCCACCTTGTTCGTCAGTGGCAGCCGCCGTGGGCAGGGTATCGGCGCGCTGGAGCTGGATGCCGAGGCGTTCGCCGCCCACCGTGCCGAAGCCGGCAAGGGCAGCGTGCTGATGAGCTGCGGCTACCCGCAGCCCGGCCACGCGGTGCGCATCGTCGAGCCACAGCAACTTGAGGTACTGGGCGACAACCAGGTCGGCGAGATCTGGGCCGGCGGCCCGAGCATTGCCCTGGGTTACTGGCGCAACCCTGAAGCCACGGCGCGTACCTTCGTCGAAAGTGATGGCCAGACCTGGCTGCGTACCGGCGACCTTGGTTTCATGCGTGACGGCGAAGTGTTCGTCACCGGCCGCCTGAAGGACATGCTGATCGTCCGTGGCCAGAACCTGTATCCGCAAGACCTGGAAAAGACCCTGGAGCGTGAGGTCGAAGTGCTGCGCAAGGGCCGGGTGGCCGTGTTCGCGGTCGACGACCAGGGCCAGGAGGGCATCGGCGTGGCGGTAGAGGTCAGCCGCAATGTGCAGAAAGCCGTCAAGCCCGAGGACCTGATCAAGACCCTGCGCAAGGTGATCGCCGATGCCTGTCGCCAGGCGCCGGCCGTGGTCCTGCTGCTCAACCCGGGCGCATTGCCGAAGACTTCCAGCGGCAAGCTGCAGCGTTCGGCCTGCCGCCTGCGCATGAACGATGGCAGCCTCGATTGCTATGCGCGCTTCCCCATCGCTACCGGGCAGGCTGCAGTTACGGCAACGGGCGATGACCTGCAGGCTCGCATCGCCGGAGTCTGGCGCGAGGTCCTCAGGGTCGAGACGGTTGCCGCTGACGATCACTTCCTGCTGCTGGGCGGCAACTCCATCGCTGCCACGCAGGTCACTGCACGGCTGGCTGATGAGCTGGGTATCCAGCTGAGCCTGCGTACCTTGTTCGAAGCACCAACGCTGGCCGAGTACTGCGCTGGCGTGGCAGCCATCCTGGCGGAAGGCGCCGGTGAAGCCTGCGCTATCACGGCGTTGAACCGCGACCAGGCCTTGCCGCAGTCGCTGGCACAGAACCGCCTTTGGCTGACCTGGCAGCTTGAGCCGAAGTCTGCGGCCTACAACATTCCAGCGGGGCTGCACCTGCGCGGGGAGCTGGATGAGGCCGCACTTGAGCGGGCGTTCCAAGCCTTGGTCACGCGTCACGAATCGTTGCGCACGGTATTCAGTGAAGAAGACGGCATGGCGTTGCAGCGTGTGCTGGCGCAGCAGCCATTCAGCCTTGAGCGTCTGGACCTGGAAGGGCTGGCGCCTGAACAGGTGGCCTCGCGTCGCGAGGACGAGGCCCGGCAACCCTTCGACCTGATCAATGGCCCGCTGCTGCGCGTAACCTTGGTGCGCCTGGATGATGAAGACCACCAACTGTGGGTGACCTTGCATCACATCATCGCCGATGGCTGGTCGCTGAACATCCTGCTCGACGAGTTCGCCAAACTCTATGCCGCCCATTGCCAGGGGCTGGACGCCAAGCTGGCACCGCTAACCCTGGGCTATGCCGATTACGGCACCTGGCAGCGCCAATGGCTGGCCGAGGGTGAAAGTGCGCGCCAGCTGGAGTATTGGACAGCCACATTGGGCGATACCTCGCCAGTGCTCGACCTGTACCCGGACCAGCCACGCTCCAGCCAGCATGAAAACCGTGCCGCGCGCCTGAGCGTGAAAGTGCCGGCCAAGCTGGGCGACGCCCTCAAGGGCCTGGCCCGCGAACAGCAGGCCAGCCTGTTCATGGTCCTGCTGGCTGCCTGGCAGGGCCTGCTGCATCGCTACACCGGCCAGAGTGACATCCGCGTCGGTGTGCCCAATGCCAACCGCCCGCGCCAGGAAACCCAGGGCATGGTCGGCTTCTTCATCAATACCCAGGTGCTACGTGCGCAGCTCGATGGCCGCCTGCCGTTCACTCAACTGCTGGCCCAGGTGCGTGGCGCGACACTCGGCGCCCAGGCCAACCAGGACCTGCCGTTCGAGCAACTGCTCGAAGCGCTGCCCGAGGCGCGCGAGCAGGGCCTGTTCCAGGTCATGTTCAACCACCAGCAGCGCGACCTCTGCGCTTTGCGCCGCTTGCCGGGCCTGCTCGCCGAAGAGCTGCCATGGCACAGCCGCGAAGCCAAGTTCGACCTGCAGCTGCACAGTGAGGAAGACCACCAGGGCCGCCTTAGCCTGGCCTTCGACTACGCTGCCGAGCTGTTCGAAGCCAGCACCGTCAAGCGCCTGGCCCAGCACTTGCTGGCGCTGCTCGAGCAAGTTTGCGCGCAGCCGCAATTGCCGTTGGGCGACGTACAACTGCTGGATGAACAGGGGCGCCAACAACTGCTGGCATGGGGGCAGGCGCCTGCGGCCGCGCCGCAGCGTCTGCTGGTCGAGCAGCTCAATGAACAGGCCCGCCTGACGCCGCAGCGCACTGCACTGGTCTGGGAGGGCGGTAGCCTCGACTACGCCGAGCTGCATCAGCAGGCCAACCGGCTGGCGCATTATCTGCGCGACAAAGGCGTCGGCCCCGACACCTGCGTGGCCATCGCTGTCGAGCGTTCGCCGCAACTGCTGGTCGGCTTGCTGGCCATCCTCAAGGCTGGCGGTGCCTATGTGCCGCTGGATGTCGATTACCCGGCCGAGCGCCTGGCCTACATGCTTGGCGACTGCCAGGCCAGCCTGCTGCTCAGCCACAGCAGCCTGCTCGGCACATTGCCGCAGGTGGACGGCGTCAGCGCCATCGCCCTCGACCAGTTGCACCTGGACAGCTGGCCAAGCCAGGCACCGGGCCTGCACTTGCAGGGCGACAACCTGGCCTACGTGATCTATACCTCCGGCTCCACCGGCCAGCCGAAGGGCGTTGGCAATACCCATGCCGCCCTGGCGGAGCGCCTGCAGTGGATGCAGGCCAGCTATGCGCTGGATGAAAGCGACGTGCTGATGCAAAAAGCACCGATCAGCTTCGACGTGTCGGTGTGGGAGTGTTTCTGGCCACTGATCAGCGGTTGCAAGCTGGTGCTGGCCGGCCCCGGCGAGCACCGCGACCCGCAGCGCATCGCCGCGCTGGTGCAAGCGCATGGCGTGACCACGCTGCACTTCGTGCCGCCGCTGCTGCAGGTGTTTGTGCAGGAGCCGCTGGCCGCTGGCTGCAGCAGCCTGCGCCGGCTGTTCTCCGGTGGCGAGGCGCTGCCTTCGAACCTGCGTGACCGTGTGCTGCAGTTGCTGCCACAGGTGCAGTTGCACAACCGCTACGGGCCGACCGAAACCGCCATCAACGTCACCCACTGGCAGTGCCAGGCAGAAGATGGTGAACGCTCGCCGATCGGTCGCCCGTTGGGCAACGTGCTCTGCCGGATACTGGACGATGAGCTTGAACTGACCGCGCTTGGCGTGCCGGGCGAGCTGTACCTGGGGGGAGCGGGCCTTGCCCGTGGCTACCTGGGCCGGCCGGGCCTGACGGCCGAGCGTTTCGTGCCACAGGCCGACGGCAATGGCGCGCGCCTGTACCGCAGTGGTGACCGCGCCCGCTGGCAGGTGCAGAACCAGGCCCTGGCATACCTCGGTCGCCTCGATCAGCAGGTCAAGGTGCGCGGTTTCCGAGTCGAGCCGGAAGAAGTGCAGGCTTGCCTGCTGGCCCAGCCGGGTGTCGAACAGGCACTGGTGCTGATTCACCAGGACGCCGTCGGTGCGCAACTGGTCGGTTACTACAGTGGCACGGCACAGTCCGAGGCCCTGCTGGCTGCCTTGGCCGCGCAATTGCCGGCGTACATGGTGCCGGCCCAGTTGATCGGCCTGGCGCAGATGCCGCTGGGCCCGAGCGGCAAGGTCGAGCGCAAGGCGCTGCCGGCGCCCGTGTGGCAGCAGCGTGCCCATGTCGAGCCGCAGACTGCGTTGCAGCAACAGGTGGCAGCCATCTGGCGCGAGGTGCTGAACCTGCCGCAGGTTGGCCTGCACGATGACTTTTTCGCCCTCGGCGGCCACTCGCTGCTGGCCACCCAGATTGTCTCGCGCACCCGCCAGGCCTGTGATGTCGAGCTGCCGCTCAAGGCGTTGTTCGACGCCAGCGAGCTGGCTGCGTTCTGTGAAGAAATCGCCCGCATCCGCGCTGCCGGTGAGTGCAACCGGCAAGGCGAAATCGCCTTGGTCGACCGCCGCCAGGCCGTGCCGCTGTCGTATTCGCAGCAGCGCATGTGGTTCCTCTGGCAGATGGAACCAGACAGCCCCGCCTACAATGTTGGCGGCATGGCGCGTTTACGTGGTGCCCTGCATGTGGATGCTTTCGAACGCGCCCTGCAGGCACTGATCGTGCGCCACGAAACCCTGCGCACTACCTTCCCGAGCATCGATGGCGTGCCGTACCAGTGCGTGGCCGACGACAGCGGGCTGCAACTGGACTGGCAGGACTTCACGGCCCTGCCGGCGCAGGCCCGTCAACAGCGCCTGCAACAACTGGCCGACGACCAGGCCCACCAGCCGTTCGACCTGGAGCGTGGCCCGCTGCTGCGCGCGTGCCTGGCCAAGACCGAGGACCGTGAGCACTACTTTGTGCTGACCTTGCACCACATCGTCACTGAAGGCTGGGCCATGGACATCTTCGCCCGCGAACTGGGCGAGCTCTATGAAGCCTTCGTCGATGACCGTGAGTCGCCCTTGGCGCCGCTGCCGGTGCAATACCTCGACTACAGCGTGTGGCAACGGCAATGGCTGGAAAGCGGCGAGGGCGCACGCCAGCTGGCCTACTGGAAAGACCGCCTCGGCGGTGACCACCCGGTGCTGGCGCTGCCCGCCGACCGCCCGCGCCCGGCTGTGCAGAGCCACCGCGGCGAGCTGTACCGCTTCGACCTCGACCCGGCGCTGGTCGCCCGCGTGCATGCCTTCAACAATCAGCGTGGGCTGACCCTGTTCATGACCATGACCGCCACGCTGGCTGCGTTGCTGCACCGCTACAGCGGCCAGCGCGACCTGCGCATCGGCGCGCCAGTGGCCAACCGTATCCGCCCGGAAAGCGAAGGCCTGATCGGTGCCTTCCTCAACACCCAGGTGTTGCGCTGTGAACTGGACGGGCAAATGACAGCTGCCGCGTTGCTCGACCAGGTACGCCAGGCCGCCATCGAAGGCCAGTCACACCAGGACCTGCCGTTCGACCAGTTGGTCGAGGCCCTGCAGCCGCCGCGCAGCAGTGCTTACAACCCGCTGTTTCAGGTGATGTGCAACGTGCAGCGCTGGGCCTTCCAGCAAAGCCGTGAACTGGCCGGCATGCAGGTGGATTACCTGGTCAACGACGCCAGTGCCACCAAGTTCGACCTGTACCTGGAGGTCACTGATCTCGACGGGCGCCTGGGCTGCTGCCTGACCTACAGCCGCGACCTGTTCGACGAGCCGCGCATCGCCCGCATGGCCGAGCACTGGCAGCAACTGCTGGTCGGCCTGCTCGACAACCCGCAGCAGCGCCTGTGCGAGCTGCCGATGCTGGCCGATGCCGAACAACAGGTGCTGATCGGCCAGTTGCAAGGCGAGCAGGACTTCGCCCTCGACCAGACGATTCACGGCCTGTTCGCCGCCCAGGCTGCGCGTACGCCCAGCGCGGGGGCGCTGACCTTCGCCGGCCAGCACATGACCTATGCCGAGCTCGACCAGCAGGCCAACCGCCTGGCGCGTGCCCTGCGCGAGCGCGGGGTCGGCCCGCAGGTGCGTGTGGGCCTGGCGCTTGAGCGTTCGCTGCAGATGGTGGTCGGCCTCCTGGCCATTCTCAAGGCCGGTGGCGCCTATGTGCCGCTCGACCCGGAGTACCCGCTCGACCGCCTGCGCTACATGATCGAAGACAGCCGCATCGGCCTGCTGCTGGGCCAGCAAGCGCTGCTTGAAAACCTCGGTGAGTTGCCCGACGGCGTGGCCCGCTGGAGCCTTGAAGACGACGCGGCAAGCCTGTCGGCCTACAGCGATGCGCCGCTGGACAACCTCAACCTGCCGCAGCACCAGGCTTACCTGATCTATACCTCCGGCTCCACCGGCAAGCCCAAGGGCGTGGTGGTCAGCCATGGCGAAATCGCCATGCATTGCCAGGCGGTGATCGACGCCTTCGGCATGCGCAGCGATGACTGCGAGTTGCACTTCTATTCGATCAACTTCGATGCAGCCAGCGAGCGTTTACTGGTACCTCTGCTGTGTGGCGCCCGCGTGGTGCTGCGTGCCCAGGGCCAATGGGGTGCCGAGGACATCTGCCAGCTGGTGCGTGAGCAGCAGGTGAGCGTTCTGGGCTTCACCCCGAGCTATGGCAGCCAGTTGGCCCAGTACCTGGCCGGGCAGGGTGAGCAGTTGCCGGTGCGGCTGGTGATCACCGGCGGCGAAGCGCTGACCGGCGAGCACCTGCAGCGCATCCGCCAGGCCTTTGTCCCGCAGCAGTTCTTCAACGCCTACGGCCCCACCGAAACCGTGGTCATGCCACTGGCCTGCCTGGCGCCGCAGGTGATGCCCGCCGACGCTGGCAGCGTGCCGATCGGCCGGGTGATCGGTGCCCGCACGGCGTACATCCTCGACGAAGACCTGGCCCTGCTGCCGCAAGGCGGGATCGGCGAACTCTACGTCGGCGGTGCCGGCCTGGCCCAGGGTTACCATGACCGCCCGGGCCTCAGCGCCGAGCGCTTCGTCGCCGACCCGTTCAGCCATGACGGCGGGCGCCTGTACCGCACCGGCGACCTGGTGCGCCTGCGCGCCGATGGCCTGGTGGAATACATCGGCCGCGCCGATCAGCAGGTGAAGATTCGCGGCTTCCGCATTGAACTTGGCGAAATCGAAAGCTGCCTGCAGGCGCATGCCGATGTCGACGAGGCTGTGGTCCTGGCCCTTGACCTGCCGGGCGGCAAGCAGTTGGTTGGTTACCTGGTGTGCACGCAGGCCACTGCCGACAGCGAAACCCAGTCCAGGCTGCGCGAAGCAGTCAAGGCCGATGCGCGTCAGCACCTGCCGGACTACATGGTGCCAGCGCACCTGGTGCTGCTCGAACGCCTGCCGCTGATGGGCAATGGCAAGCTCGACCGCCGTGCACTGCCGGCACCGGACCTGGAGCAGGCGCGCCAGCATTACCAGGCCCCGGCCAATGAGCTGGAAGAGCAGTTGGCGCAAGTCTGGCGCGAAGTGCTCAACACGTCCCGCGTAGGTGTGCAGGACAACTTCTTTGAACTGGGTGGCGACTCGATCCTGTCGATTCAGGTGGTCAGCCGCGCTCGCCAGCTGGGCCTGCAGTTCACCCCGCGAGACCTGTTCCAGCACCAGACCATCCAGACCCTGGCTGCCGTGGTCAGCCGCAGCGCGGCGCCGAGCAGTATCGACCAGGGGGCGCGTGAGGGGCGCAGCGGCCTCACGCCGATTCAGCACTGGTTCTTCGACCGTGACGTGGCCCAGCCGCAGCACTGGAACCAGGCGGTGCTGCTGGACGCGCGCCAGCCACTGGAGCGTGCCACCCTTGAGCAGGCCCTGGCCGGGCTGGTGGCGCACCACGACAGCCTGCGCCTGCGATTCACCCAAGGCCACGCTGCGTTCGCCGCGCTGTCTGCCGAGCAGCTGTTGTGGACTGCAACGGTCGCCGACTTCGCCGACTGCCAGGCGCTGTATACCGACGTGCAACGCAGCCTCGACCTGGAACGGGGCCCGCTGTTGCGCGCACTGTTGGTGAGTGATGGACAGGGCGCGCAACGCCTGCTGCTGGCGATCCACCACCTGGTGGTCGATGGGGTGTCCTGGCGCGTGCTGCTCGAAGACCTGCAAGCGCTGTATCGCGGCCAGCCACTGGCGGCCAAGACCCACGCCATGGCCGACTGGGCCGCGCGCCTGGCCAGCTACGCCGGCAGCGATTCGCTGCGCGACGAACTGGGCTGGTGGCAAGGCCAGCTCGGCAGCGTGCGCCATGAGCTGCCATGCGATCACCCGCAGGGTGGCAACCTGCATCGGCATGCCGACACCCTGGCCATCGGCCTGGACGTGGAACAGACCCGGCAGTTGCTGCAACAGGCACCGGCGGCCTACCACACCCAGGTCAACGACCTGCTGCTGACCGCACTGGCGCGTACCCTGTGCCGCTGGAGTGGTGACCAGGAAGTGCTGGTGCAGCTTGAAGGCCACGGCCGCGACGGCCTGTTCGAAGACATGGACCTGACCCGCAGCGTCGGCTGGTTCACCAATGCCTACCCGCTGCGCCTGAACCCACAGGTTGGCGACGACGATGCCGCGCGCGCCACTTCGCTCAAGTGCATCAAGGAACAGCTGCGCCAGGTGCCCCACAAGGGGCTGGGCTATGGCGTGCTGCGCTACCTGGGCGATGCTGCCAGCCGCGAACGCATGGCGGCGTTGCCGCAGGCGCGCATCACCTTCAACTACCTGGGCCAGTTCGATCAGCAGTTCGACGAGGCCGCGTTGTTCCTGCCGCTGGATGCACCGGCAGGCTTGGCCCACGATCTGGATGCGCCGCTGCCGAACTGGCTCAGTGTCGATGGGCAGGTCTACGGCGGTGCCTTGCAACTGCGCTGGACCTTCAGCCGCGAGCGTTATGACCAGCGGACCATCGCGCAGCTGGCCGAGGCCTATCGCCAGGAGCTGCTGGCCCTGATTGGCCATTGCCTGGCCGATGGCAACGGCAGCTTCACGCCATCGGACTTCCCGCTGGCGCACCTGACCCAGGCGCAGATCGACGCACTGCCGGTCCCGGCCACGCAGATCGAAGATGTCTACCCGCTGACGCCGATGCAGGAGGGCATGCTGCTGCATACCCTGCTGGAACCGGGCACCGGCCTCTACTACATGCAGGACCGCTACCGCATCAACAGCGCGCTCGACCCCGAGCGTTTCGCCCTGGCCTGGCAGGCCGTGGTGGCACGGCATGAGGCCTTGCGCGCCTCGTTCAGCTGGAACGCCGGCGAAACCATGCTGCAGATCATTCATAAACCGGGCAACACGCCGGTGGACTATCAGGACTGGCGCGGCCTTGATGAAGCGGCCCAGGAGGCGCGCCTGCAAGTGTTGCACAAGCAGGAGCGGGAAGCGGGCTTTGCACTGCTGCAGGAGCCGCCGTTCCACCTGCGCCTGGTGCGGGTCGATGATGAGCGCTACTGGTTCATGATGAGCAACCACCACATCCTTATCGATGCCTGGTGCCGTTCGTTGCTGATGAACGACTTCTTCGAGCTCTACCAGGCCCTCGGCGAAGGCCGCCAGGCCCAGTTGCCGGTGCCGCCGCGCTACCGCGACTACATCGGCTGGCTGCAGCGCCAGGACATGGACGAAGCGCGCAACTGGTGGCAGGCCAGCCTGGCCGGCTTCGAACGCGCCACGGCGCTGCCCAGCGACCGCCCGCTGCGCAACGATCACGCCGGTGACGGCATGGTTGTAGGCGACTGCTATACCCGCCTGGAGGTAAGCGACGGCGTGCGCCTGCGTGAACTGGCCCAGGCCCATCAGCTGACCATCAACACCTTCGCCCAGGCGGCCTGGGCGCTGGTGCTGGCGCGCTACAGCGGCGATCGCGACGTGGCCTTCGGCGTGACCGTGGCCGGGCGCCCGGTGAGCCTGCCGCAGATGCAGCGCACGGTCGGCCTGTTCATCAACAGTATCGCCCTGCGCGTGCAACTGCCCGAGCCGGGCCAGCGCTGCAGCGTGCGCCAGTGGTTGCAAGCTGTGCTGGAACGCAACATGGAACTGCGCGAGTACGAGTACCTGCCGCTGGTGGCAATCCAGGACTGTAGCGAACTGCCCAAGGGGCAGCCGCTGTTCAACAGCCTGTTCGTGTTCGAGAACGCACCGGTGGAAACCGCGGTGCTCGACCACGCCCAGCACCTCAATGCCAGTTCCGATTCTGGCCGTACCCACACCAACTTCCCGCTGACGGCGGTGTGCTACCCGGGCGACGACCTGGGCCTGCACCTGTCGTTCGACCAGCGCTACTTCGACTACCCGACCGTCGAGCGCCTGCTGGCCGAGTTCAAGCGCCTGTTGCTGGCGCTGGTGCAAGGCTTTGACGGTGAGGTGAGCGAATTGCCGTTGCTGGGCGAGGCTGAACAACGCTTCCTGCTGGACGACTGCAACCGCACCGAGCGCGCCTACCCGCTGACGCAGAGCTACGTGGCACTGTTCGAAGCGCAGGTGGCTGCCCACCCTGAGCGCACTGTGGCCCGCTGCCTGGATGCGTCGTATGACTACGCCGGGCTGAACCTTGCGGCCAACCGCCTCGGCCATGCGCTGGTCGCAGCGGGCGTGGCCATCGACCAGCCGGTCGCCTTGCTGGCCGAGCGGGGCTTGCCGTTGCTGGGCATGATCGTCGGCAGCTTCAAGGCTGGCGCCGGCTATTTGCCGCTGGACCCGGGCCTGCCGTCGGCGCGCCTGCAGCGCATTGTCGAGCTGAGCCGCACGCCGGTGCTGGTGTGCAGCGCGGCCTGTGCCGAGCAGGCGCGCCAGTTGCTGGATGACCTGGCGAGTGTGGCGCGGCCGCAGTTGCTGGTGTGGGAAGAAGTGCAGGGCAGCAGCATCGCCAGCCACAACCCTGGCATCCACAGTGGTCCGGACAACCTGGCCTACGTCATCTACACCTCCGGCTCCACCGGGCTGCCCAAAGGCGTGATGGTCGAGCAGCGCGGGATGCTCAACAACCAGTTGAGCAAGCTGCCCTACCTGGCCTTGAGCGAGCGCGACGTGATCGCGCAGACGGCTTCGCAGAGCTTCGACATTTCGGTTTGGCAGTTCCTCGCCGCACCGTTGTTCGGGGCCCGGGTTGAGATTGTGCCGAACGCCATCGCCCATGACCCGCAAGGTTTGCTGGCGCATGTGCAGGCAACCGGCATCAGCGTGCTGGAAAGCGTCCCATCGCTGATCCAGGGCATGCTCGCCAACGATCATCAGGCGCTGGATGGCTTGCGCTGGATGTTGCCGACCGGCGAAGCAATGCCGCCGGAGCTGGCTGCGCAATGGCTGCAGCGTTATCCGCAGATTGGCCTGGTCAATGCCTACGGGCCGGCGGAGTGCTCGGATGACGTGGCCTTCTTCCGCGTCGACATGGCGTCGACCCGTGGCAGTTACCTGCCGATCGGCACGCCGACCGACAACAACCGCCTGTACCTGTATGGCGAAGACCAGACCTTGGTGCCGCTGGGTGCGGTGGGTGAGGTGTGTGTGGCTGGTACTGGCGTCGGTCGCGGTTATGTCGGCGACCCACTGCGCACGGCACTGGCATTCATCCCGCACCCGCACGGGGCGCCGGGCGAACGCCTGTACCGTACCGGTGACCTGGCACGACAGCGCCCGGACGGGGTGCTTGAGTACGTCGGGCGCATCGACCACCAGGTGAAGATCCGTGGCTACCGTATCGAGCTGGGCGAGATCGAGGCGCGTCTGCACGAGCAGGCCGAGATTCGCGATGCGGCGGTGGGGGTGCAGGAAAGCGCCAATGGCAAGCACCTGGTTGGCTACCTGGTGGCGCACCAGGGCGTGGTCGCCGATGCGGCGTTGCTGGAGCAGGTCAAGCAGCGCCTGCGTGCCGAGCTTCCGGAGTACATGGTGCCGCTGCACTGGGCCTGGTTCGCCAGCCTGCCGCACAACGCCAACGGCAAGCTCGACCGCAAGGCACTGCCGGCCATCGAAATCGGTGGCCAGCACAGCCAGGCCTACCTGGCGCCGCGGGATGAGCTTGAAGAGGTGCTTGCCGGTATCTGGGCCGAAGTGCTCAAGGCCGGGCGGGTCGGGGTGCATGACAACTTCTTCGAGTTGGGCGGGCATTCGTTGCTGGCCACGCAGATCGCTTCGCGGGTGCAGAAGCAGCTGCAACTGAACGTGCCGCTGCGGGCGATGTTCGAGTGCAGCACGGTGGAGGCGTTGGCCGAGTACGTGCGCGGGTTGCAGGGCAGTGAGCTGGATGAGGGCAAGGCGGATCGGCTCAGTGACCTGATGGCCGAGCTTGAAGGGCTGTAGACCGTACGGGGGGCGCTTTGCGCCCCTATCGCCACAGAAGGCTGCAAAGCAGCCCCGGCCATTTCGGACTCAGTGCTTCCCGAGCATTTTGCTTTGAATGGTTTAGGTTGAACGAATGAGTTTGGCTTTACTTGAAGCTGGTGGGTACTTTGACGTATTTTTGATGAATTCACTGTAAGTCGGTGGCGGATCAAGCAGTGGGTCGGCGAGTGTGGGTTGTATGTTTTGCACATCAGGGACTTCATCGAGATCAAAGGGTTGTCCTGGTTGTCTGCCGGTATTCCACCTGCTCCTGCCTTCTTCCAGCTTTAAGAAGCTAGTCTCAATCTTCTTTCTATTGCTCTCATAGCGCTGCCGGGAATTAGAATTCTCGATTTGATCATGTGCCTCGGGATTGTTGTTGATGTGTTCTGCAAAGCGACGTGCTTTGTTTATGCGTTTTTGCAGCTTCAGTATGTGCTTGCGCTGACCTGATGAAATCCCGGGGTAACTTTTCCAATTTTCGAAGCCACTGAATGGATTGCGGGATGCCCGCGGGTTCAGTGGAGTCAGAATGCCGGTATGCCCTGATTCATCAGTCCGATTGATCGGGTCTCCGGCGCAATAAGCGTATGCATTGATACCACCGGCGCCGAAAGGACTTAGACTGTCCGGGCATATGAAAAGCATGAGAGGTACGCTGTAGTGGCGATAGCCGTTTCCCAATGGATAGCGCTGCGTCAGGGCATCTGGCAATTGTCCATTGTAGTAAAGCACGTGTGATTTCAAGTCATTTAAGTATCCAAAGGGGGCGTATGCATGACTTTCGTCAGCGGCAAAAAGCACCGACCCTTTATTATCTGTCGATAGAAGTGCTGTACGGCCGAACCCAGTGCTTTGAGGCTTTAAGGTTGAAGGTGCGTCACCTTTGTAGTCCATGGCCTTGGTCCTGATTACGGGGCAGAAGTCAGAGGGAGTATCATCTGCACTCAAACGTAGGGCCACTGTCAAAATTGATAGGTCTGGCCAACGCTCTACTGAAACGGTTCGGGTTGCCTGACAACTTCTTCGAGCTGGGCGGGCATTCGCTGCTGGCCAGGCAGATCGCTGCGCGGGTGCAGAAGCAGCTGCAGCTGAACGTGCCGCTGCGGGCGATGTTCGAGTGCAGCACGGTGGGGGCGTTGGCCGAGAATGTACGCGGCTTGCAGGGCAGTGAGCTGGATGAGGGCAAGGCGGATCGGCTCAGTGACCTGATGGCCGAGCTGGAAGGGCTGTAGTATGTCTTGAGTTTTGCGGGGCGGCG
>NZ_BCAZ01000075.1:0-15350 GCF_001320205.1 Pseudomonas sp. NBRC 111123 | reverse complement strand
GCGGCCCCAGCAATTTCAGCCACCCACAAAAAAGCCCGCGATGATGCGGGCTTTTTTGTGGATGGCTACTTGATCAGAACCGATAGACTTCCATATCGGTGCGAATCGGCGAAGCCATCGGGATCTTCGACTTCTCTGGCTCTTTCTTGACCTGTACCGGTGCTGCCTGTTTCTTCGGTGCTTCTTCAGCAACCGCAGGCTGATTGGCCAGCGGCTTCACCGCCACGCTCAACTGCTCGGCCAGCTTCTGCAGCAACTGCCCCTGGGCTTGAACCTGGGACGATTCGCTACCCTCATGCGGTTGCTCAAGGTGAACGATACGGTTGTCACGCACATGGCCACGGCGGTCGAGCAGGCGCCATTGCGCATCGAGAATCGCCGGTTGGTTCTTGCCAGAGTCCAGGCGGGTGATCGACAGCAGCACCTGCACGTCCGGGGAGAAGCCAGTGCTGGCCGGGGCCAGCACCACACGCTGGCTGTCCAGGCGCCAGGCCAGCTGACGCACCAGCAACTGATCGATGTCCGCCGACAGGCTACCGGCCCAGCGACCGTCTGTCGCCGAACTCAGGCTGCCATCAGCCTGACGCTGCAAGAAGGTTTCGCGTTGCAGATAATCGGCTACCGACACCGGGCCGAGCACCACGGCCATGCCCGCACTTTGCGAAGGCTGGCCAGGATCACCGCTGTCGAGTTGGTACAAGGCAACTGGCTGGTGCATGCTGCACCCGCCCAGCCCCAGCAAACCCGTCATCAACAGCGCAAATGGAAGGCGCAGGAATTTCATTCAACCCATCCAGGCGGTCGCTACCAGGCAAACCGCAGTGATACTGATAGAGATTCAATCGGGCACACGGCCACGCCGGCACCGCAGGGGCACTATCATCCGCGAAATGTCGGCTCGACTCCAGCATTTCTGCCTGGAACGGCGTTGAAATTGCCGTTCCAGACATTTCGTCGGATTATGCCGGCATTTCCACCTGCAAGCTGTCGACCCGCTGGAAGCCGCGTGGCAGCTTGCTACCGCGCCGGCCACGCTCGCCCTTGTAGTGTTCGAGGTCGTCGGCTTTAAGAGACAGGGTACGCTTGCCGGCTTGCAATACAAGGGTTGCACCCTCGGCAATCACCGCCAGATCGGTGACAAATTCTTCACGACTGGCAACCCGATCACCGGGCACACCGATGATCTTGTTGCCCTTGCCTTTGCCCAGCTGTGGCAGGTCGGAAACCTTGAACACCAGCAAGCGACCTTCGGTGGTCACCGCCGCCAGCCAGTCCTGCTCACGGTCGGCCACCGGGCGCGGGGTCATGACCTTTGCGCCGTTAGGCAAGCTGAGCAGCCCTTTGCCGGCCTTGTTCTTGGCCTGCAGGTCTTCACCTTTGACCACGAACCCGTAACCGGCGTCCGAAGCCACCACATACAGTGCATCATCGTCTGGCAGCAGCACGCATTCGAAGGTCGCCCCTGGCGGTGGCGTCAGGCGGCCGGTCAATGGCTCGCCCTGGCCACGCGCCGATGGCAGGGTATGCGCGGCCACCGAATAACTGCGCCCGGTGGAATCGATCAGCACGGCAAACTGGTTGGAGCGCCCGGCAGCGGCGGCCTTGAAGCCGTCGCCGGCCTTGTAGGACAGGCCGGTAGCGTCGATGTCGTGGCCCTTGGCGCAACGCACCCAGCCCTTTTCCGACAGCACCACGGTGACCGGCTCGGTCGGCATCAGCTCGTTTTCCGACAGGGCCTTGGCTTCGGCGCGCTCGACGATTGGCGAGCGGCGGTCGTCGCCATAGGTTTCGGCGTCCTTGATCAGCTCGCTACGCACCAGCTTGCGCAGCTTGGCGTCGCTGCCCAGCAGGGCTTGCAGTTTGGCCTGCTCCTTGAGCAGTTCGTCCTGTTCGCCACGGATTTTCATCTCTTCCAGACGCGCCAACTGCCGCAGGCGTGTCTCGAGGATGTAGTCGGCCTGGATCTCGGTGAGCTGGAAACGTTCGATCAGCGCCTGCTTGGGGTGCTCTTCGGTACGGATGATGTGGATCACTTCATCCAGGTTGAGGAACGCAGTGAGCAAACCTTCCAACAGGTGCAGGCGCTTTTCGACCTTGTCCAGGCGGTGCTGCAGGCGTCGGCGAACGGTGTTGGTACGAAACTCTAGCCATTCCAGCAGCAGCGCGCGCAGGTTCTTCAGCTGCGGGCGACCGTCGAGGCCGATGATGTTGACGTTGACCCGGTAGCTGCTTTCCAGGTCGGTGGTGGCGAACAGGTGCTGCATCAGTTCGTCGGCATCGACGCGGTTGGAGCGTGGAATGATGACGATGCGGCAAGGGTTCTCGTGGTCCGACTCGTCACGCAGGTCGGCGACCATCGGCAACTTCTTGGCTTGCATCTGCGCGGCGATCTGCTCCAGCACCTTGGCCCCGGAAACCTGATGGGGCAGCGCGGTAACCACAATGTCGCCATCCTCGACGCGGTAGACGGCGCGCATGCGGATAGAGCCGCGGCCGCTTTCGTAGATCTTCTGGATTTCCCCACGCGGGGTAATGATTTCGGCCTCGGTCGGGTAGTCCGGGCCCTTAATGTGTTCGCACAGCTGCTCGATGGTGGCCTTGGGCTCGTCGAGCAGGCGCACGCAGGCGCTGGCCACTTCACGCAGGTTGTGCGGCGGCACGTCGGTGGCCATGCCCACGGCGATACCGGTGGTGCCGTTGAGCAGGATATTCGGCAGGCGCGCCGGCAGTACCGCAGGCTCCTGCAGCGTGCCGTCGAAGTTCGGTACCCAGTCGACGGTGCCCTGGCCCACTTCGCTGAGCAGCACTTCCGAATAACGCGACAGGCGTGCCTCGGTGTAACGCATGGCGGCGAACGACTTCGGATCGTCCGGCGCACCCCAGTTGCCCTGGCCGTCTACCAGGGTGTAGCGGTAGCTGAACGGCTGCGCCATCAGCACCATGGCTTCGTAGCAGGCCGAATCGCCATGGGGGTGGAACTTGCCGAGCACGTCACCGACGGTACGGGCGGACTTCTTGTGCTTGGCGTCGGCATCGAGCCCCAACTCGCTCATGGCGTAGACGATGCGGCGCTGCACCGGCTTCAGGCCGTCGCCGATGTGCGGCAAGGCCCGGTCCATGATCACGTACATGGAGTAGTTGAGGTAGGCCTGTTCGGTGAAGTCAGCCAGCGAGCGGCGTTCGACGCCGTCCAGGCTGAGTTCCAGTGAGTCGCTCATGCGGGCCTCGTCATTTCAGGTTCTGGCGCAGCAGCATGGTGCCGCCGCGCTGGGTAAATTCAAGTTGTTTGAGGGCGCTCATGCCCAGCAGTACGGTCTGCCCGTCCAGGCCCGGCACCACCAGAGCGCGCACGTTCTGTAGCCGGATATCGCCCAGTTGCAGGGTGCCCAGCCGCGTTCGGTAGCCCTCGGTACGGCCGTTGGCGGTGCTCAGCACCACGGGGCTACCGCGCTGCAGGTTCAGGTCCTTGGCCAGCGCCTCGGGGATCGCCACGTCGGTGGCACCGGTGTCGAGCATGAAATGCACCACCTGGCCGTTGATCGCGCCGTCCACCACGAAGTGGCCCTGGCCATTACCCAGCAGGCGCACTTCGATGAAACCGTCGCCATGGGACGACTGCACCTGCGTGTTCGGGTTGCGCTCGTGCTCTTCCCATTGCCCGAAGAAACGTGTGGCCAGGAACAGCCCCGCCGCCCAGGCGACGATCATCAGTACCTTGCCCGCACGCTTGCCCGGTGCCTGGCTCATGGCGTGGCGCTCCAGCCGCCCTGCGGCGCTTCAAAGCGCCAGACGATCGGCCGGCTTTCGCCATCGGCACGGTCGCCGTTGTTGTTGTCCAGGCCGATCCAGGCGCCTTTGGCATCGATCACCAACGCTTCGGCCAGGCCGAAGGGCTGGTCGTAGCGGCGCTCTGGCACCAAGGCCTCGGCGGCGAACGACCAGCACTGCTCGACCTTGCCGCTGGTGGCATCACGCCGGCACACGCGGTAGGCGTTGCGCTCGAGGGTAAACAGCTTGCCCTCGAACCAGGCGAGGTCGGCGAAGTCGCGGGACAGCGCCCGGGGTTTGGGCATCTGTGGTGGCTGCATTTCGACCCCAGCTTCGCTCAGCAACACGCAACTGCGCCCGCAGGTCCACACCGACTGCTGGCGCTCGATGGCCACCAGGCCACGCCGTTCGCGCTCGGCTGCCAGCCACAGGCGGTCGCCCGCCGGGTTGATTGCCAGGCCCTCGAACAGGGCATTGAAGTTGAGCAGCATGCCGCTGGCACGGGCCTGACGCACCATCGCCGGGTCAATCTTCAGCCACGCTGGCTCACCCTCGGCAGGCAACTGCAGCACCGCCGCATGGGCCTCGCTGACCAGGTAGAGGTTGCCTGCCTGGTCACAGGTGATGCCTTCGTAATCCAGTTCGCCACCACGCACGTAGGACGCCGCCCAGTTACGCGACTTCAACCCCCACGGCAGGCCGCTCTCGGGCACTGGCGGTGGCGTGAAGGTCAGCGGCTGGGCGCGCCATACGGCGTTCTGCTGGTCGAAGCGGTAGATGCGGTCGTCATCACGATCGGATACACCCCACAGCCCGCCCCGGCACTCGGCCAGGCCGGACAGGTTGCCACCGCGCATGCCCTCGATCGGGTGTTCGGAGGCGAGCTTCAGTTCCGGCCAGTTGCCCGCCAGGCTCGGCAAGGCAACCAGCGCGAGGCAGGCCGCGACCAGCAGACGAATCAAACCAGGACCTCAGCCAGGTTACCTTTGGTTTCCAGCCAGTTCTTACGGTCGCCGGCGCGCTTCTTGGCCAGCAGCATGTCCATGATCTCGGTGGTGCCCTGCACGTCGTCCAGGGTCAGCTGGACCAGGCGCCGGGTGTTCGGGTCCATGGTGGTTTCACGCAGCTGCGGCGGGTTCATCTCACCCAGGCCCTTGAATCGGGTGACCTGCGGCTTGCCGCGCTTCTTCTCGGCTACCAGCCGGTCGAGGATGCCATCACGCTCCGCTTCGTCGAGGGCGTAGTAGATTTCCTTGCCCAGGTCGATACGGTACAGCGGCGGCATGGCGACGTAGACGTGGCCGGCCTCGACCAACGGGCGGAAGTGCTGGACGAACAGTGCGCAAAGCAAGGTGGCGATGTGCAGGCCGTCCGAGTCGGCGTCGGCGAGGATGCAGACCTTGCCGTAGCGCAACTGCGACAGGTCGGCCGCGCCAGGGTCGACACCGATGGCCACGGCGATGTTGTGCACTTCCTGGCTGGCCAGCACTTCGCCGCCGTCTACTTCCCAGGTGTTGAGGATTTTGCCGCGCAGCGGCAGGATGGCCTGGAATTCTTTGTCACGGGCCTGCTTGGCCGAGCCACCGGCAGAGTCACCCTCGACCAGGAACAGTTCGGCGCGCATCGGGTCCTGCCCGGCGCAATCGGCCAGTTTGCCTGGCAACGCCGGGCCCTGGGTGATGCGTTTGCGCTCAACCTTCTTGCTGGCCTTGAGGCGCCGGCCGGCGTTGCTGATGGCCAGCTCGGCCAGTTGCATGCCCAGCTCGGGGTGGGCATTGAGCCACAGACTGAAGGCGTCCTTGACCACACCGGAAACAAACGCCGCAGCCTCGCGAGACGACAGGCGCTCTTTGGTCTGGCCGGAGAACTGTGGTTCCTGCATCTTCATCGAGAGGACGAAGGTAATGCGCTCCCAGACGTCTTCCGGCGCCAGCTTGACCCCACGCGGCAGCAGGTTGCGGAATTCGCAGAACTCGCGCATGGCGTCGAGCAGGCCTTGGCGCAGGCCGTTGACATGAGTACCGCCTTGGGCGGTAGGGATCAGGTTGACGTAGCTTTCCTGAACGCTGTCGCCGCCTTCAGGCAGCCACAGCAGGGCCCAGTCCACAGCCTCCTTGTTACCCGCCAGGCTGCCGCAGAACGGCTCGTCGGGCAGGCGCTGGAACTCACTGACCGAGTCGACCAGGTACGAACGCAGGCCATCTTCGTAGTGCCACTCGACCTTCTCGCCGCTGGCCTTGTCCTCGAAGCTGACCAGCAGGCCCGGGCACAATACGGCCTTGGCCTTGAGCACGTGCTTGAGGCGGCTGATGGAGAACTTCGCCGAATCGAAATACTTCGGGTCCGGGCTGAAGTACACGCTGGTACCGGTGTTGCGCTTGCCGACCGTACCGACCACTTCCAGCTCGCTGGCCTTGAAGCCATCGGCAAAGGTCATCTGGTACTCGTTGCCGTCACGTTTGACGCGCACGCGCACCTGGGTCGACAGGGCATTGACCACCGAAATACCCACGCCGTGCAGGCCGCCGGAGAACTGGTAGTTCTTGTTGGAGAACTTGCCGCCGGCGTGCAGCTTGGTGAGGATCAGCTCGACGCCCGACACGCCCTCTTCAGGGTGGATGTCCACCGGCATGCCACGGCCATCGTCACTGACTTCCAGCGAGTGGTCGGCGTGGAGGATGACCTGCACCGAGCGGGCGTGACCGGCCAGGGCTTCGTCGACGCTGTTGTCGATGACTTCCTGGGCCAGGTGATTAGGCCGGCTGGTATCGGTGTACATGCCCGGGCGTTTACGCACCGGGTCGAGGCCGGAGAGGACTTCGATGGCGTCTGCGTTATAGGCGCTAGCGCTGGGATTGGCCATGGGTTCTCGTCGTCAGTCTGGTGAATGCAAAAAGATCAAAATACAGAAAAATCGAGTGCCGCATACTGCTGCCGGGCAATACCGGCGAACGCCAGCAGGCCTGGCAGTTGTTCGGCAAAGCCTTGGTAACTGTGGTCGCCACCGGCCTGGATGCGTAGCGCGCAAGCCCGGTAATAATGCTCGGCGTGGCGATAGTCCAGTGTTTCATCGGCGGTCTGCAGCCACACTTGATAGCGGCCTGGGTCGGTCGGCGCCGGGACTTCCAGCTCGGCCAAGGCTTGCACATGGTCCAGGGTCAGCGTCCAAGTCTCGCCAGTGTAGTGGTTGCGCTGGGCCCCCAGGTAACCGTCGAAGCGCTTGTGCGGGGTGACTGCCGGGTTGACCAGCAAGGCTTTCAGCCCATGGCGCTCGGCCAGATGGGTGGCATAGTAGCCGCCGAGCGAACTGCCGACCAGCAGGGGCGCCCCGAGCTCGGCGATGGCGGCTTCGAGCTGGACCATGGCCTGGCGCGGGTGGTGGTGCAAGCTCGGGACGCGCAACTGCTGCGACAGGCCCATCTGCTGCATGACAGCCTCGAGCTGGCGCGCCTTGGTGGAAAGCGGTGAGCTGTTGAAGCCATGGATATAGAGGATGGTACCCGACATGCTGCCCCCGGAATCTGTGGCTTCGCGCCCGATCGAGTGGGCGCAGGGACGCGCAGTGTAGCGTGTTCGCCGGGCTTTGGCGCCAGATGGCCAATTTCGCAACAATTTCTCCAAAAGGCTGGGACTGCTAAGCAGCCCGGGGTCTTCAATACCCCGGGCTGTTGAAGTCGAGCTTCACTTCGAAATCAGCGGCTCGCTCCACACCGGTCTCCACCCGCCCATCGGCATGCAGGCGCAACCAGCGATACCCCGGCTGCTCCTCGCTGACCTTGAAGTCCTCGCTGCCCGCCGCGAACTGGATGCAGGTCGATGGCGTGGCCAGCAGGCGCAAGCCATCGCGTTCTTCATCCCATTCCTGGTGAATGTGCCCCCAAAGCAATGCTTTCACCTGTGGATAACCGTGCAGGCGCTGCAGGAGTTGATCGGCATTTCGCAAACCGATCGGGGCGATCCAGGCACAACCGATCTCCACCGGCTGATGGTGGCAACACACCAGGCAGTGGCGCTCACCGGCCGATGACAGCGCATCATCGAGGGCCAACAGCTGATCCGGTCCGAGCAACCCGTGAGTAGCGCCAGGCACTGCCGTGTTCAGCATGACCACGCGCCAGGCGCCAATGTCAGTGACGGCCTGCACCAGCTCCGGGGCCACCTGGGCCATGACCCTGGCTTCATCATGGTTGCCCGGCAACCAGCGGGTTGGCCCGGCAAACTCGCCGGTCAACGCGCGAAACGCTTCATACGACCCGACGCTACCATCCTGGGACAGGTCGCCGGTACACAGCAGCAGGTCGACCCGCGGCTGCTCACGGCGCACCTGTGCCACCACATGGCGCAAACTGTCACGGGTATTGAGGCCCAGCAAGGTGCCTGCCGGGTCGGCGAACAGGTGGGCGTCGGTCAGTTGCACCACATGCACGGGCGCAGGGGAAGGGTGTGGGTGCGGCAACGGCCGTCTCCTCGAACGGGTACTGCACGAATTATGGCGCTGGAACGGTTGCGAGCAAACACTCGCAGCCGAACCAGGTCACATTTCAGCGCACACTTGCCAGTTCGTGGCCACAGGCCAGGCAATGGCTGAGCCATTCGCCGAGGAACAGATTGAGCTGTGCCTTCTCGTCTGGCTGGTGCATGGCTTCGTTGGGGTACGGGTAGATACTGCGCAGGCGGCGCGTGTGCTCGGCGCTGACCACTTCGGCCATGCGCGCATCGTGATAAACCTGCACCTCAAGGTGAGGCACCGGCAACCAGGGCAGGCTGTGCTCCTGGCGCACCCGCAACGTGGTGGTATAGGGGCAGGCCAGCAGCACATCGAGCACCAGCACACCGAGCATCTGGTCGCCCTGGGTCATGCCGATGCGCCGCGAACTCTGGGTGGTACGCATATCGGGCAGCAGGCGCATGAGCCGGGCATAGTTGGCCTCGCAGGCTGCTTGCAGCCCGGCCAGATCGACCCGATAACGCTCACGCAAGAGGTTCACTTCCACATACCTCGGACTTCATCTTTGTTCAGGGCCAGCCACTGCAGGCTGATGATGGTCGCCGCGTTGCATATACGCCCATCGCGTACCGCCTGCAGCGCATCGTCGAACGACCAGACGCGCACGCGGATGTCCTCACCTTCGGTTTCCAGCCCATGCAAACCGCCGGCACCTTCACTGGTACAGCGGCCGAGGAACAGGTGCACGTACTCGTCGCTGCCGCCTGGCGAAGGAAAGTAGCGGGTCATCGGCCACAGGGCGCTGATGGCCAGCCCGGCTTCCTCTTCGGCTTCGCGGTGGGCGACTTCTTCCGGCTCTTCGGATTCCTTGTCGATCAGCCCGGCGACCATTTCGATCAGCCAAGGGTTGTCGATCTTGCCCAAGGCCCCGACACGGAATTGCTCGATCAGCACCACTTCGTCACGCGCAGGATCATAGGGCAGCACACACACGGCGTCGTGGCGCACGAACAGCTCGCGACTGATCTCACCACTCATGCCGCCTGCGAACAGTTCGTGGCGCAGGCGCACCTTGTCGAGCTTGTAGAAACCCTTGAAGCAATTGGCCCGCTCGGCGATCTCGACCGCCTTGGGCACCGAATTCAACGTGTCTGACATGGAAATCCTCATTTACCTCAATTACCGCATCGCGCCATCCTACTCTGCACGGTTGCCCGTTTCACCCCTTTCCGGCAACCGTTCGCGCACTCGGGACAGTACGCCTTCACTCTGTTAGCTTAGTGGCGAACTGAAGGCCGCGCAGACGGTCAAAGGCCGACTTTTCCCTGTTCTGCAAGGATCATCATGACACTTGTCAAACTGACTTCCGTGGCCGTGCTGGCACTCGCGCTGGGCGCCTGCCAGAGCGTGTTCGCACCCAATTACCGGACCCCGCTCGAGGTCAAGCGTGATGCCTGGGAGCACGTCAAACCTGGCTGCAGCGCAAGCGACTGCCCACTGGTGAACATCGACACCATCCACTTCCCGGCCCAGCCCAAGCTTGATGCCATCGTCGAAAAGCGCCTGCTGCAACTGACCGAAGACAATCAGCATGGCACCGCGCCAAGCACCCTGCAGGCCTACGAGCAGCAATACCTGGCCAGCGCCGACAAACGCAACAGCAGCTACCTGCAAGCCAAGGTACGTGAGCAGCATGACGGGCTGGTGATCATCGAGCTGTCCAGCTACCTCGACAGCGGCGGCGCCCACGGCATGCCGGGGCGCGGCTTCATCAACTATTCGCGCAAGCTGGACAAGGTGCTGACACTGCAGGACATGCTGGTGCCAGGCCAGGAGGAGACCTTCTGGAAGACCGTTGAAGAGTCTCACCGCGCCTGGCTGATCAGCGTGGGTATGGACAAGGACGCCGAATTCGTCAAGACCTGGCCCTTCAAGCGCTCGCCGCACATCGCCCTGACGTACGGCGCGCTGGTGGTGAAGTACGAGGTCTATGCCATCGCGCCCTACTCCATGGGCCACGTGGAGCTGAAGATTCCTTACCCACGCCTGAACGGCGTGCTCAAGCCTGAGCTGTTTCCCGGCCGCGGCTGAAGCTCAGCAGCCCATGCAGACCACCTGCCAGCAGCAGTGCTGGCAGGGTAGCCCCCAGCTCCGGGGCCTTGGCGGCGATCACGTGATAGGCCGCCACGCCCACCACCCAGGCCACCAGCGCCGGCCAGTGCAAACCATCGACCTGTACCGGCAGGCGGCGGCGGCGGATCACGTAGTGGTCCATCAGCACCACGCCGAACAGCGGCGCGAATACCGAACCGATCAACAGCAGGAAGTTCTCGTACTGGGCCAATGGCGCCAGCAAGGCGATCAGCGTACACAGCACACCAATGGCCAAGGCCAGGTGCTCGACCTTCAGCGGCAGCAGCACGCCGGTGGAAACAGCCGCCGAGTGGATGTCGGCGAACGCCTTTTCCGACTCGTCCAGCAGAATCAACAGCAGCGGGATACCCATGCCAGCGCCTGCCAGGGCGAGCAGCAGTGCATTGACTTCGCCACTGGCAGCAAACGCCAGGGTGTAAGCCACGCCCAGGCTCATCAGCCAGGTATTGCCGATGAAGTAGCCCACAACGGTTCCGCCGAATACATGCTTGCCGTTGCGGGCAAAGCGCGAGTAGTCGGCGATCAGCGGCAACCATGACAACGGCATGGCGATGGCGATGTCGAAGCCTACCGCCAGCGACATCGAACCATCCCCGGCGCGGTTCCAGAGCTCAGCAAGGTCGGCCTTGGCGAACAGGTTCCAGGTCAGCCACAGGCACGCCCCCAGCAGCAGCCAGATGCCCCAGGCGCGCAGTACTTTGCGCACGAACGCCAACGGCCCGCTGACCGCCAGCAAGGTGGCCAGGCCACCGAAGCACAGGGTCCAGAGCATCGGGCTGTTCCAGGCACTGTCTTCACCGAACGCACGGGCACCCAGCAGGCTGGCAGCATCGCGCATGACGATGATCTCGAACGCCCCCCAGCCCACCAGTTGCAGCAGGTTGAGCAGTGCCGGCAGGCGCGCGCCATGGCGGCCCAGGCTCAGCTTCAGGGTGCCCATGGCCGACAGGCCGGTATCACTGCCGATGACCCCGGCAGCACCCAGCAACAGCACACCGACACCGGTGCCAAGGGCGATGGCCAGTATTGCGCCAGCCAGGCCAAGGCCTGGGGCCAGCATGGCACCGACCTGCAGGACCATCAGGCCGATGCCGAGGGAGAACCACAGAGAGAACAGGTCACGGGCGCCGAAGATGCGCTGGTGGGTGGGGACCGGGTGGTCGGGGGAGAATGGGCTGGGTGATGTCATTTTTGGCGCTCGCCGGCAATGTTGTTGGTGTTCTTGGCGAGGACTTCGTCCTCGAATCGCGACACAAGGCCGCTCCCACAAGTACAGCGCAGGCATCCAGCCTTGCGCAGCCCCTGTGAGAGCGGCCTTGTGTCGCGAAAGGGCCGCAAGGCGGCCCCAGCGTGCTTAGACTTTGTGGTAAAGCTGGCTGCCTTCCTGGCGGAACCGCTCGGCCTGCTCGCGCATGCCTTGCTCGACCGTCACGTCCACGGCCTCGATCTTGGCCGCGTACTCACGCACTTCCTGGGTGATCTTCATCGAGCAGAACTTCGGCCCGCACATCGAGCAGAAGTGCGCGACCTTGGCCGATTCCTTCGGCAAGGTTTCGTCATGGAAGGCGCGCGCGGTATCGGGGTCCAGCCCAAGGTTGAACTGGTCTTCCCAGCGGAATTCGAAACGTGCCTTGGACAAGGCATTGTCGCGAATCTGCGCACCCGGGTGACCTTTGGCAAGGTCCGCAGCATGGGCGGCGATCTTGTAGGTGATGATGCCCGTCTTGACGTCATCCTTGTTCGGCAGGCCCAGGTGCTCCTTGGGCGTGACGTAGCAGAGCATGGCGCAACCGAACCAGCCGATCATTGCCGCACCGATACCCGAGGTGATGTGGTCGTAGCCCGGGGCGATATCGGTGGTCAGCGGGCCGAGGGTGTAGAACGGCGCCTCGTCGCAGCATTCCAGCTGCTTGTCCATGTTCTCCTTGATCAGCTGCATCGGCACGTGGCCGGGGCCTTCGATCATGCACTGCACGTCATGCTTCCAGGCGATCTTGGTCAGCTCCCCGAGGGTTTCCAGCTCACCGAACTGGGCCGCGTCGTTGGCGTCGGCGATCGAACCTGGGCGCAGGCCGTCGCCAAGCGAGAAGCTGACGTCGTAGGCCTTCATGATTTCGCAAATCTCGTCGAAGTGCGTGTACAGGAAGTTTTCCTTGTGATGCGCCAGGCACCACTTGGCCATGATCGAGCCACCGCGGCTTACGATACCGGTGACGCGCTTGGCGGTCAGCGGCACATAGCGCAATAGCACACCGGCGTGGATGGTGAAGTAGTCCACGCCTTGCTCGGCCTGTTCGATCAAGGTGTCGCGGAACAGCTCCCAGGTCAGGTCCTCGGCCACGCCGTTGACCTTTTCCAAGGCTTGGTAGATTGGCACGGTACCGATCGGCACCGGCGAGTTGCGGATGATCCACTCGCGGGTTTCGTGAATGTGCTTGCCGGTGGACAGGTCCATGACGGTGTCCGAGCCCCAGCGAATACCCCAGGTCAGCTTGGCCACTTCTTCCTCGATCGAGGAACCCAGGGCGCTATTGCCAATGTTGCCGTTGATCTTCACCAGGAAGTTGCGGCCGATGATCATCGGCTCCACTTCAGGGTGGTTGATGTTGGCCGGGATGATCGCGCGGCCACGGGCGACTTCCTGGCGGACGAACTCTGGGGTGATTTCTTTCGGAATGTTGGCACCGAAGCTGTGGCCGGCGTGCTGCTCGTTCAGCAGGCCAGCAGCGCGGGCTTCCTGCAGCTTCATGTTCTCGCGGATGGCCACGTATTCCATCTCGGCGGTGATGATGCCCTGGCGGGCATAGTGCATCTGCGAGACGTTGGCGCCAGCCTTGGCACGGCGAGGGTTGCGCACGTGGGCAAAACGCAGCTTGGCCAGCTCCGCATCGTTCAGGCGCTGCTGGCCGAAGTCGGAGCTCAGGCCGCCCAGGCGCTCGGTGTCGCCACGCGCCTCGATCCAGGCCGATCGCACGTCGGCCAGGCCCTTGCGCACATCGATGATGACGTTGGGGTCGGTGTACGGGCCGGAGGTGTCGTAGACCAGCACCGGTGCATTGCTTTCGCCACCGAAGTCGGTAGGGGTGTCGTCCAGGCTGATTTCGCGCATGGGTACGCGGATGTCCGGGCGCGAGCCTTCGACATAGACCTTGCGCGAACGCGGGAACGGTTGCACGGACTGCTGATCGACTTGCGCCGATTCGCTGAGGTTGATCGTTTTTTCTTGTTTGGTCATCACAGGCTCTCCAGACGGCTTCCTAGCAGTGGAATGTCGGGGTGAACCTGAACGACGCGGACGCACCCTTGACGGGTGCAGTGCCGGACATGGGGGTGCCTGAAGCTGCATGCAGCTGCGACATTCCCGGACCTGGCACAAGAGGCTCCCCGGGAAGGCGAGCAATCTTGTTCCCTACGCAGGCGCTAACCTGATCAGGTTCAACGGGATCCGCACCTCTGCGATCTCAGCCTTTGCTTCAAGGCACCCCGACAAGAACATGCGCAGTCTAGACTGGAGTGGTCGGCAAAGCCAAGCGGGTAAAACGCAGGGGAGATGAAAGGCGCAACCTATGATTGTTGGCGGGTGCGCATGGCACTACACTGGCCCGTCGCTCGATACTCAACAGTTCAGTAATTAAATTTCGTACAAGGATTGCCTCTATGCTGCGCAAACTTTCACTGGCGATAGCCGTGTCTTGTGCGTCCAACGGAGTGGCCTGGGCAGCGGATTTGCCGACTCCGGTAAAAACCGACCTGGTCAGTGTTTATCAGGAAGCGGTCGACAACAACGCCGATCTTGCAGCCGCCCGTGCCGATTATGGCGCTCAGAAAGAAATCGTGCCGCAGGCCCGTGCCGGCTTGCTGCCAAACCTCTCGGCTGGTGCCGAGATGCTCAATACCCGCACCAAGATCGACCAGCCGTCGGCTACCGCCAACCGCAGCGGCAATACCTGGAGCGCGACCCTCGCGCAGCCGATCTTCCGCGCGGATCGCTGGTTCCAGCTGCAAGCCGCCGAAGCGGTGAACGAACAGGCAGCCTTGCAATTGTCGGCTACCGAGCAAAACCTGATCCTGCAGACCGCGCAGGATTACTTCTCGGTACTGCGCGCCCAGGACAACTTGGCGGCTACCAAGGCCGAGGAAGCGGCCTTCAAGCGCCAGCTGGACCAGTCCAACGAACGTTTCGACGTCGGCCTTTCCGACAAGACCGACGTGCTGCAGTCCCAGGCCAGCTACGATACCGCCCGGGCCAATCGGATCATCGCCGAGCGCCAGGTACAGGACGCGTTCGAGGCCTTGGTCACCCTGACCAACCGCGAATACAGCTCGATCCAGGGTGTGGTCCACACGCTACCGGTGAAAGTGCCAACCCCCAACGACGCCAAGGCCTGGGTAGAAACCGCAGGCCGCCAGAACCTCAACCTGCTGGCCACCAACCACGCCGTTGCCGCCGCCGAAGAAACCCTGCGCCAGCGCAAGGCCGGCCACGCGCCGACCCTCGATGCGGTGGCCAAGTACGAAAAAGGCGACAACGACAGCCTCGGCTTCACCAACCCGTCACCGTTCGGCCAGCGCTACAGCGGCGATGTGGAACAGACCAGCGTCGGCCTGCAGCTGAATATCCCGATCTACAGCGGCGGCCTGACCAGCTCGCAAGTCCGCGAGGCTTATCAGCGCCTGAGCCAGAGCGAACAGCAGCGTGAGAGCCTGCGCCGCCAGGTGGTGGAGAACACCCGCAACCTGCACCGTGCGGTAAACACCGATGTGGAGCAGGTGCAGGCGCGCAAGCAGTCGATCATTTCCAACCAGAGTGCGCTGGAAGCCACTGAAATCGGCTACCAGGTCGGTACCCGCAACATCGTCGACGTGCTCGACGCCCAGCGCCAGCTGTACACCTCGGTGCGTGACTACAACAACAGCCGCTATGACTACATTCTCGACAACCTGAGCCTCAAGCAAGCTGCCGGGACCTTGAGCCCGCAGG
>NZ_BCAZ01000074.1:0-15575 GCF_001320205.1 Pseudomonas sp. NBRC 111123 | reverse complement strand
AAAAATTATTGAATAAGTAGTTGATTTACTTGATCAGGCCGGTATAATGGCCGGCCTGATACAGCGTTACAGGTCAGTAGCTCAATTGGCAGAGCGACGGTCTCCAAAACCGTAGGTTGGGGGTTCGATTCCCTCCTGACCTGCCATTTCACCTCGGTGTGATGGCTTTCTTCTTACAGGATCCTCCTCGATGACCCCCAAAACTGAAGCCCAAGAATCGCGTTTTGATCTGTTCAAGTGGCTGGCTGTAGTGGCTTTGGTGGTTGTTGGTGTTGTGGGTAATCAATATTACTCCGCCTCCCCGATCCTGTACCGCGTCCTTGCACTTCTCGCCCTGGCTGCTGTCGCAGGCTTTGTAGCTCTGCAGACCGCGAAGGGTAAGTCGTTCTTTGCGTTGGCGAAGGAAGCTCGTACCGAGATCCGTAAAGTCGTGTGGCCGACCCGCCAGGAAACCACCCAGACCACGCTGATTGTCGTGGCTGTCGTGCTGGTTATGGCACTGCTGCTGTGGGGTCTTGATTCCCTGCTCGGCTGGGCGGTCTCCCTGATCGTTGGCTAAAGGTGTCCCGTGGCTAAGCGTTGGTATGTTGTGCATGCTTACTCGGGTTACGAGAAGCATGTAATGCGCTCCTTGATCGAGCGCGTGAAGCTGGCTGGCATGGAAGACGGTTTCGGCGAGATCCTGGTCCCGACCGAAGAAGTCGTCGAAATGCGCAACGGCCAGAAGCGCAAGAGTGAGCGTAAATTCTTCCCTGGCTATGTATTGGTCCAGATGGAGATGAACGAAGGGACCTGGCACTTGGTCAAGGACACCCCTCGTGTGATGGGCTTTATCGGCGGCACTGCAGACAAGCCTGCGCCGATTACCGATAAAGAAGCTGAGGCTATCCTGCGTCGCGTTGCTGATGGCAGTGACAAGCCGAAGCCGAAGACACTGTTCGAACCGGGTGAAGTGGTTCGAGTCATTGACGGTCCGTTCGCCGACTTCAATGGTAGTGTCGAAGAGGTTAACTACGAAAAGAGCCGCTTGCAGGTTGCAGTGCTCATTTTCGGTCGCTCTACTCCGGTGGAGCTCGAGTTCAGCCAGGTCGAAAAGGTCTAGGCGGACGAAGCATCCCATACCCCGCAGCCCTGTGTGCTGCGGGGTTTTGTCGTCACTGGGATAAAACGCAAGTCATCCGGGGAGCCATCAGGCGTTCGTACCCGATTTTGGAGTAGCTCATGGCTAAGAAGATTCAGGCTTACATCAAGCTGCAAGTTAAGGCCGGCCAGGCCAACCCAAGCCCACCCGTTGGTCCAGCACTGGGTCAACACGGTGTGAACATCATGGAGTTCTGCAAGGCCTTCAACGCCCGTACTCAGGGTCAAGAAGCCGGTCTGCCGACTCCAGTTATCATCACTGTCTACAGCGACCGTAGCTTCACCTTCGAGACCAAGAGCACCCCTGCCTCGGTTCTGCTGAAGAAAGCTGCTGGCCTGACCAGTGGTTCGGCTCGCCCGAACACCGTTAAAGTCGGTACTGTTACCCGTGCTCAGCTGGAAGACATCGCCAAAGCTAAACAGGCTGATCTGACTGCCGCTGACCTGGACGCAGCTGTACGCACCATCGCTGGCTCTGCCCGCAGCATGGGCCTGAACGTGGAGGGTGTGTAATGGCTAAGCTGACCAAGCGCCAAAAGGCAATCGCCGAGAAGATCGAAGCAGGCAAGGCCTACAACTTCGAAGAAGCCGCAACCCTGCTCGCTTCGCTGCCGGCTGCCAAATTCGTAGAGTCCTACGACATCGCCGTTAACCTCGGTGTTGACCCGCGTAAATCCGACCAGGTCGTTCGTAGCGCTACCGTGCTGCCACACGGCACTGGCAAGACCGTACGCGTTGCCGTCTTCACTCAGGGTCCAGCTGCTGAAGCCGCTCTGGCTGCCGGCGCTGACCGCGTAGGTATGGACGATCTGGCTGCCGAAATGAAAGGCGGCGACCTGAACTATGACGTCGTCATCGCATCGCCTGATGCCATGCGCGTTGTAGGTCAGCTGGGTCAGGTTCTGGGTCCTCGCGGCCTGATGCCTAACCCGAAAGTAGGTACCGTGACCCCAGACGTAGCCGGCGCTGTCAAAAACGCCAAGGCTGGTCAGGTTCGCTACCGTACCGACAAAAACGGTATCATCCACACCTCCGTTGGCAAAATCGGCTTCGAAGCTGACAAGCTGAAGGAAAACGTTGAAGCCCTGATCGCTGACCTGAAGCGTATCAAGCCGGCTTCTTCGAAAGGTATCTACGTCAAGCGCGTTACCCTGAGCACCACCATGGGCCCAGGTCTGATCATCGATCAGAGCTCGCTGAACGTGTAAGAACATGGTGGCGCGACTTGTCGCGCCACCAGCAAAAATTGGGGTCCCTGCCTGGCGGGGGCTATCCAAGACCGTAGGCGGCGCAAGCCTTAAAACCCCAGCCCACGCAGATGGTGCTCCCGATTCGTTTACCGAATCAGACACCAAAACGACATCCGGCTTCGGCCAGATGAAACGGTAAAAACCAGGAGTAAACCCGTGGCAATTAAACTCGAAGACAAGAAGGCCATCGTCGCTGAAGTCAACGAGGCTGCCAAAGTCGCTCTGTCCGCTGTCGTGGCCGATGCCCGTGGTGTGACTGTAAGCGCAATGACCGGACTCCGTAAAGAGGCCCGCGAAGCTGGCGTATACGTACGTGTCGTACGTAACACCCTGCTCAAGCGCGCTGTTGAAGGCACCGAATTTTCGATCCTCAACGACGCGTTCAAAGGCCCGACCCTGATTGCTTTCTCCAACGAACACCCGGGCGCTGCTGCTCGTCTGTTCAAAGAGTTCGCCAAGGGTCAGGACAAGTTCGAGATCAAGGCAGCTGCGTTTGACGGCAATTTCATTGCAGCGAACCAGATCGACGTGTTGGCTACCCTGCCGACCCGCGACGAAGCTATTGCGAAACTGATGAGCGTGATCCAAGGCGCTACCAGCAAGCTGGCTCGTACTCTGGCAGCCATTCGCGACCAGAAAGAAGCTACCGCTGCCTAAGGCGCGCGAAATTCTTTCAAAATCATACGTTTAATTTGATGGCTGCGTAGGCCTTCACCCCAATACAGGATTTAAGTCATGTCTCTGACTAACGAACAAATCATCGAAGCAATCGGCCAGAAAACCGTTCTGGAAGTTGTTGAGCTGATCAAAGCTATGGAAGAAACCTTCGGCGTTACCGCTGCTGTTGCCGCTGCTGGCCCAGCTGCTGCTGCTGCCGTTGTTGAAGAGCAGACCGAGTTCAACGTTGTTCTGGTTGAAGCCGGCGACAAGAAAGTGAACGTGATCAAAGCCGTTCGCGAACTGACCGGTCTGGGCCTGAAAGAAGCCAAAGAGAAAGTCGATGGCGCTCCTCAGGTTGTAGCTGAAGGCGTTTCGAAAGAAGCCGCTGAAGACGCTAAGAAGAAGCTGGAAGAAGCAGGCGCTAAAGTCGAGCTGAAGTAATTTCGACTTTGCGATGCCAGCCTGAGCGTTGAGCGAAAGGCTGATGGCTGGTGGCTTATGCCACCGGCCTTTTTCCGTTATTGGTGGCTGGTCAATCCGGCCCCGATAACACGCTGCAAGACACCCATGTGGGTGCGCAAACCAAGGGGTTTGCACGATTTTCTGGCTGCTCCCGCCGGGAGAAGCCAAACAAGCAGGTGACCAAGCTGGGGAACGCTGATGGCTTACTCATACACTGAGAAAAAACGTATCCGCAAGGACTTTAGCAAGTTGCCGGACGTCATGGATGTGCCATATCTTCTGGCCATCCAGCTGGATTCGTATCGCGAATTCCTGCAAGCGGGAGCATCCAAGGATCAGTTCCGTGACGTCGGCCTGCACGCGGCCTTCAAGTCGGTATTCCCGATCATCAGCTACTCCGGCAATGCTGCCCTGGAGTACGTAGGCTACCGCCTGGGCGATCCCGCCTTCGATGTGAAGGAATGTGTCCTGCGTGGCGTGACCTTCGCGGTCCCACTGCGGGTCAAGGTGCGCCTGATCATCTTCGACAAGGAATCGTCGAACAAAGCGATCAAGGACATCAAAGAGCAAGAAGTCTACATGGGTGAAATCCCCCTGATGACTGAGAACGGTACCTTCGTTATCAACGGTACCGAACGAGTAATCGTTTCCCAGCTGCACCGTTCGCCTGGTGTGTTCTTCGACCACGACCGTGGCAAGACACACAGCTCCGGCAAGCTGCTGTACTCCGCTCGCATCATCCCTTACCGCGGTTCGTGGCTGGACTTCGAGTTCGACCCGAAAGACTGCGTGTTCGTACGTATCGACCGTCGCCGCAAACTGCCGGCGTCGGTGTTGCTGCGTGCGCTGGGTTACAGCACGGAAGAAGTACTCAACACCTTCTACACCACCAACGTGTTCCACATTTCCGGCGAAAAACTCAGCCTGGAACTGGTGCCTCAGCGTCTGCGTGGTGAAGTCGCGGTCATGGACATCCATGACGACAGCGGCAAGGTCATCGTCGAGCAGGGCCGCCGTATTACCGCGCGCCATGTCAATCAGCTCGAGAAGGCCGGTGTCAACCAGCTGGACGTGCCGATGGAATACGTCCTCGGTCGCACCACCGCCAAGGCCATCGTTCACCCGGCCACCGGCGAGATCCTGGCCGAGTGCAATACCGAGCTGACCACCGAGCTGCTGATCAAGATCGCCAAGGCTCAGGTCGTCCGCATCGAGACCCTGTACACCAACGACATCGACTGCGGTCCGTTCATCTCGGATACCCTGAAGATCGACACTACCAGCAACCAGCTGGAAGCCCTGGTCGAGATCTACCGCATGATGCGTCCAGGCGAGCCGCCGACCAAGGATGCTGCCGAGACCCTGTTCAACAACCTGTTCTTCAGCGCCGAGCGTTACGACCTGTCCGCCGTTGGCCGCATGAAGTTCAACCGTCGTATCGGTCGCACCGAGATCGAAGGTTCGGGCGTGCTGAGCAAGGAAGACATCGTCGAGGTTCTGAAGACCCTGGTCGATATCCGTAACGGCAAAGGCATCGTCGACGACATCGACCACCTGGGTAACCGTCGCGTTCGTTGCGTCGGCGAGATGGCCGAGAACCAGTTCCGCGTTGGCCTGGTACGTGTTGAGCGTGCGGTCAAGGAACGTCTGTCGATGGCCGAAAGCGAAGGCCTGATGCCGCAAGACTTGATCAACGCCAAGCCGGTAGCGGCGGCGGTGAAAGAGTTCTTCGGTTCCAGCCAGCTTTCGCAGTTCATGGACCAGAACAACCCGCTCTCCGAGATCACCCACAAGCGCCGCGTCTCTGCACTCGGCCCTGGTGGTCTGACCCGTGAGCGCGCCGGCTTCGAAGTCCGTGACGTACACCCGACCCACTACGGCCGCGTGTGCCCGATCGAGACCCCTGAAGGTCCGAACATCGGTCTGATCAACTCCCTGGCAGCCTATGCCCGCACCAACCAGTACGGCTTCCTCGAAAGCCCGTATCGCGTGGTGAAGGAAGGCGTGGTCAGCGATGACATCGTGTTCCTGTCTGCCATCGAAGAAGCGGATCACGTGATCGCCCAGGCTTCGGCCGCGATGAACGACAAGAAGCAGCTGATCGATGAGCTGGTAGCGGTTCGTCACCTGAACGAATTCACCGTCAAGGCGCCGGAAGACGTCACCCTGATGGACGTTTCGCCGAAGCAGGTTGTTTCTGTCGCTGCGTCGCTGATTCCGTTCCTCGAGCACGACGACGCCAACCGTGCATTGATGGGTTCGAACATGCAGCGCCAAGCTGTACCAACCCTGCGTGCCGACAAGCCGCTGGTCGGTACCGGTATGGAGCGCAACGTTGCCCGTGACTCCGGTGTCTGCGTGGTTGCTCGCCGCGGTGGTGTGATCGACTCGGTCGACGCCAGCCGTATCGTCGTTCGCGTTGCCGATGACGAAGTCGAGACCGGTGAAGCCGGTGTGGATATCTACAACCTGACCAAGTACACCCGTTCTAACCAGAACACCTGCATCAACCAGCGTCCGCTGGTAAGCAAGGGTGACAAGGTTCAGCGTGGCGACATCATGGCCGACGGCCCGTCCACCGACATGGGTGAACTGGCACTGGGTCAGAACATGCGCATCGCGTTCATGGCGTGGAACGGCTTCAACTTCGAAGACTCCATCTGCCTGTCCGAGCGTGTGGTTCAGGAAGACCGCTTCACCACCATCCACATTCAGGAACTGACCTGTGTGGCGCGTGACACCAAGCTTGGCCCAGAGGAAATCACTGCGGACATCCCGAACGTGGGTGAAGCCGCTCTGAACAAGCTGGACGAGGCCGGTATCGTCTACGTGGGTGCCGAAGTCGGCGCTGGCGACATCCTGGTCGGCAAGGTCACGCCAAAAGGCGAAACCCAGCTGACCCCGGAAGAAAAACTGCTGCGCGCAATCTTCGGTGAGAAGGCCAGCGACGTTAAAGACACCTCCCTGCGCGTACCGACCGGTACCAAGGGTACTGTTATCGACGTACAGGTCTTCACCCGTGATGGCGTAGAGCGCGACAGCCGCGCCCTGTCCATCGAGAAGATGCAGCTGGACGAGATCCGCAAGGACCTCAACGAAGAGTTCCGCATCGTCGAAGGTGCAACCTTCGAGCGTCTGCGTGCTGCCCTGAACGGCCAGGTGGTCGACGGTGGCGCGGGCCTGAAAAAAGGCACCGTGATCACTGACGAAGTGCTGGACGGTCTGGAGCACGGCCAGTGGTTCAAACTGCGCATGGCCGAAGATGCACTGAACGAGCAGCTGGAAAAGGCTCAGCAGTACATCGTCGATCGCCGTCGCCTGCTGGACGACAAGTTCGAAGACAAGAAGCGCAAGCTGCAGCAGGGCGATGACCTGGCTCCAGGCGTACTGAAGATCGTCAAGGTCTACCTGGCAATCCGCCGTCGCATCCAGCCGGGTGACAAGATGGCCGGTCGTCACGGTAACAAGGGTGTCGTCTCGGTAATCATGCCGGTAGAAGACATGCCGCACGACGCCAACGGTACTCCGGTCGACGTCGTACTGAACCCGCTGGGCGTACCTTCGCGTATGAACGTCGGTCAGATCCTTGAAACCCACCTGGGCCTCGCGGCCAAAGGCCTGGGCGAGAAGATCGACCGCATGATCGAAGAGCAGCGTAAAGCCGCTGAACTGCGTACCTTCCTCACCGAGATCTACAACGAGATCGGTGGTCGTCAGGAGAACCTGGAAGAGTTCACCGACGAAGAGATCATCGCCCTGGCGAACAACCTGAAGAAAGGCGTGCCAATGGCCACCCCAGTCTTCGACGGTGCCAAGGAGCGTGAGATCAAGGCCATGCTGAAACTGGCAGACCTGCCAGAAAGCGGCCAGATGGTGCTGTTCGACGGCCGTACCGGCAACAAGTTCGAGCGTCCTGTGACCGTTGGTTACATGTACATGCTCAAGCTGAACCACTTGGTGGACGACAAGATGCACGCGCGTTCCACTGGTTCCTACAGCCTGGTTACCCAGCAGCCGCTGGGTGGTAAGGCGCAGTTCGGTGGTCAGCGTTTCGGGGAGATGGAAGTGTGGGCGCTGGAAGCATACGGCGCGGCATACACCCTGCAAGAAATGCTCACAGTGAAGTCGGACGACGTGAACGGCCGTACCAAGATGTACAAGAACATCGTGGATGGCGATCACCGTATGGAGCCGGGCATGCCCGAGTCCTTCAACGTGTTGATCAAAGAGATCCGTTCGCTCGGTATCGATATCGATCTGGAAACCGAATAACACGTGACGCGAAGGGGAGTGGGGCAGGTAATGCCCGCTCCCTGCTCCGCCAGGAGGAAAGGCCTTGAAAGACCTACTGAATTTGCTGAAAAACCAGGGTCAAGTCGAAGAGTTCGACGCCATCCGCATCGGTCTGGCGTCGCCTGAAATGATCCGTTCGTGGTCGTTCGGTGAAGTTAAGAAGCCGGAAACCATCAACTACCGTACGTTCAAGCCTGAGCGTGACGGCCTTTTCTGCGCCAAGATCTTTGGCCCAGTCAAGGACTACGAGTGCCTGTGCGGCAAGTACAAGCGCCTCAAGCACCGCGGTGTGATCTGCGAGAAGTGCGGCGTTGAAGTTGCCCTGGCCAAGGTTCGTCGTGAGCGCATGGCGCACATCGAACTGGCCTCGCCGGTTGCCCACATCTGGTTCCTGAAGTCGCTGCCGTCCCGTATCGGCCTGCTGATGGACATGACCCTGCGTGACATCGAGCGCGTGCTCTACTTCGAGAGCTACGTCGTGATCGATCCGGGCATGACCACCCTCGAGAAGGGTCAGCTGCTCAACGACGAGCAGTACTTCGAAGCGCTGGAAGAGTTCGGTGACGACTTCGACGCCCGCATGGGTGCCGAGGCTGTACGTGAGCTGCTGCACGCTATCGACCTGGAGCACGAGATCGGCCGCCTGCGCGAAGAGATTCCGCAGACCAACTCGGAAACCAAGATCAAGAAGCTGTCCAAGCGCCTGAAGCTGATGGAAGCTTTCCAGGGCTCGGGCAACCTGCCTGAGTGGATGGTCCTGACCGTCCTGCCAGTGCTGCCGCCGGACCTGCGTCCGCTGGTTCCGCTGGATGGTGGCCGCTTCGCGACTTCCGACCTGAACGACCTGTATCGTCGGGTGATCAACCGTAACAACCGTCTGAAGCGCCTGCTCGATCTGTCGGCGCCGGACATCATCGTGCGCAACGAAAAGCGCATGCTGCAGGAAGCGGTTGACGCCCTGCTGGACAACGGCCGTCGCGGTCGCGCCATCACTGGCTCGAACAAGCGTCCGCTGAAGTCCCTTGCCGACATGATCAAAGGTAAGCAAGGTCGCTTCCGTCAGAACTTGCTCGGTAAGCGTGTGGACTACTCCGGCCGTTCGGTAATTACCGTAGGCCCGACCCTGCGTCTGCACCAGTGCGGTCTGCCGAAGAAGATGGCCCTCGAGCTGTTCAAGCCGTTCATTTTCGGCAAGCTGGAGATGCGTGGTCTGGCGACCACCATCAAGGCTGCCAAGAAGATGGTCGAGCGCGAGCTGCCAGAGGTGTGGGACGTGCTCGCCGAGGTGATCCGCGAACACCCCGTACTGCTCAACCGTGCACCGACGCTGCACCGTCTGGGTATCCAGGCCTTTGAGCCGGTTCTGATCGAAGGTAAGGCTATCCAGCTGCACCCGCTGGTCTGTGCCGCGTACAACGCCGACTTCGACGGTGACCAGATGGCCGTCCACGTGCCGCTGACGCTGGAAGCCCAGCTCGAAGCGCGCGCGCTGATGATGTCGACCAACAATATCCTGTCGCCAGCCAACGGTGAGCCAATCATCGTTCCGTCGCAGGACGTTGTACTGGGTCTGTACTACATGACCCGTGAAGCCATCAATGCCAAGGGCGAAGGTCGCGTGTTTGCCGACCTGCAGGAAGTCGACCGCGTATTCCGCGCCGGCGAAGCTGCCCTGCACGCGAAAATCAAGGTTCGTATCAACGAAACCGTGAAAGACCGCGATGGCAGCATCACCAAGAACACCCGCATCGTCGACACCACTGTCGGCCGTGCGCTGTTGTTCCAGGTTGTACCGGCAGGTCTGCCGTACGACGTGGTCAACCAGCCGATGAAGAAAAAGGCGATCTCCAAGCTGATCAACCAGTGCTACCGCGTGGTTGGTCTGAAAGAGACCGTCATCTTCGCCGACCAGCTGATGTACACCGGTTTCGCTTACTCGACCATTTCCGGCGTTTCCATCGGTGTTAACGACTTCGTTATCCCGGACGAGAAAGCCCGCATCATCGGTAACGCTACCGACGAAGTGAAGGAAATCGAGAGCCAGTACGCCTCTGGCCTGGTAACCCAGGGCGAGAAGTACAACAAGGTCATCGACTTGTGGTCGAAGGCGAACGACGAAGTGTCCAAGGCGATGATGGCCAACCTCTCGAAAGAGAAGGTCATCGACCGTGAGGGCAATGAAGTCGATCAAGAGTCCTTCAACTCGATGTACATGATGGCTGACTCGGGTGCGCGGGGTTCCGCAGCCCAGATCCGTCAGCTGGCCGGTATGCGTGGCCTGATGGCCAAGCCGGACGGCTCGATCATCGAGACGCCGATCACCGCGAACTTCCGTGAAGGCCTGAGCGTACTCCAGTACTTCATCTCGACTCACGGTGCTCGTAAGGGTCTGGCGGATACCGCACTGAAGACTGCGAACTCCGGTTACCTGACCCGTCGTCTGGTAGACGTTGCCCAGGATCTGGTGGTTACCGAGATCGACTGCGGTACCGACCAGGGCCTGCTGATGACCCCGCACATCGAAGGCGGCGACGTTGTAGAGCCGCTGGGTGAGCGCGTACTGGGTCGTGTCATTGCCCGTGACGTGTTCAAGCCAGGCACCGAGGACGTCATCGTTCCAGCCGGTACCTTGGTCGACGAGCAGTGGGTAGAGTTCATCGAGCTGAACAGCATCGACGAAGTGATCGTGCGTTCGCCGATCAACTGCGAAACCCGCTTCGGTATTTGCGCCAAGTGCTACGGTCGCGACCTGGCTCGCGGTCACCAGGTGAACATCGGTGAAGCTGTCGGCGTTATCGCTGCGCAGTCGATCGGTGAGCCGGGTACCCAGCTGACCATGCGTACGTTCCACATCGGTGGTGCTGCAAGCCGTACCTCGGCTGCCGACAGCGTCCAGGTGAAGAACGGCGGTATGGTGCGTCTGCACAACCTGAAGCAGGTCGAGCGCGCCGACGGCAACCTGGTTGCCGTATCCCGTTCGGGTGAGCTGGCCATTGCCGACGAATTCGGTCGTGAGCGTGAGCGTTACAAGCTGCCTTACGGTGCGGTGATTTCGGTCAAGGAAGGTGACAAGGTCGAAGCTGGCGCAATCGTCGCCAAGTGGGACCCGCACACCCACCCGATCGTTACCGAACTGAAAGGTACCGTGACCTTCGTGGGCATGGAAGAAAACATCACCATCAAGCGTCAGACTGATGAGCTGACCGGCTTGACCAACATTGAAGTGCTGGACGTCAAGGATCGCCCTGCCGCAGGCAAGGAAATCCGTCCGGCAATCAAGATGGTCGATGCCGCTGGCAAGGACCTGTACCTGCCAGGTACCGATGTACCGGCACAGTACTTCCTGCCGGCCAACGCCCTCGTGGGTGTGGCTGACGGTGCCCAGATCGGTGTTGGTGACGTTATCGCGCGTATCCCGCAAGAAACGTCGAAGACCCGTGACATCACCGGTGGTCTGCCGCGCGTTGCCGACCTGTTCGAAGCGCGCCGTCCGAAAGAAGCCTCGATTCTGGCTGAAGTCAGCGGCACCATCGCGTTCGGTAAAGAGACCAAGGGCAAGCGTCGTCTGGTGATCACTCCGACCGACGGTAGCGATCCGTACGAAGAGCTGATTCCGAAGTGGCGCCACCTGAACGTCTTCGAAGGCGAACAGGTAAACCGCGGCGAAGTTATCTCCGACGGCCCGAGCGATCCGCACGACATCCTGCGTCTGCTGGGTGTGAGCGCGCTGGCGAAGTACATCGTCAACGAGATCCAGGACGTTTACCGTCTGCAAGGCGTTAAGATCAACGACAAGCACATCGAGACCATCCTGCGTCAGATGCTGCGCAAGGTCGAGATCGCCGAGTCGGGTGATTCCAGCTTCATCAAGGGCGACCAGATGGAACTGACCCAGGTGCTGATGGAAAACGAGCGCCTGGCAGCGGAAGACAAGTTCATCTCCAAGTACACCCGTGTACTGCTGGGTATCACCAAGGCCTCGCTGTCGACCGAGTCGTTCATCTCCGCGGCTTCCTTCCAGGAAACCACCCGCGTACTGACCGAAGCGGCTGTAACCGGCAAGCGCGACTACCTGCGCGGCCTGAAAGAGAACGTGGTCGTGGGTCGTCTGATCCCGGCCGGTACTGGTCTGGCCTACCACAGCGAGCGCAAGCGTCGCCGTGATGCCGACAAACCGCTGCGTGTAAGCGCCAGTGAGGTGGAAGCCGCACTGACCGAAGCGCTGAATTCCAGCGGTAACTAAGTACAGGGCAGGGCCCCGGCAAGCCTCGAACGACCCTCGGCGACATAAAATGTTGCCGATGATCGGGCGAGGAGGGCCGGGGCCTCGTCTTGACTGGGTGCAAGATCCTCCGTAGACTTTTGTACCCTTAAATTTGGTGAGGCTCCGTCTCGCCAATTTTTGGCTTTCTTGCAAGACAATAGAGTCGCAAGACAATCAGTGGAGCTAGTAGATGGCAACTATCAACCAGCTGGTACGTCAGCCGCGTAAGCGTTCGGTCGAGAAGTCCGACGTTCCTGCGCTGCAGAACTGCCCGCAGCGTCGTGGTGTGTGCACCCGTGTGTACACCACCACGCCGAAAAAACCTAACTCGGCACTGCGTAAAGTATGCCGTGTGCGTCTGACCAACGGTTTCGAGGTTTCCTCGTACATCGGTGGTGAAGGCCACAACCTGCAAGAGCACAGCGTCGTCCTGATCCGTGGCGGCCGTGTAAAAGACTTGCCAGGTGTTCGTTACCACACCGTTCGCGGCTCTCTGGATACTTCGGGCGTTAAAGGCCGTAACCAGGGTCGTTCGAAATACGGTACCAAGCGTCCGAAGTAATCGGCCGTTTGCAGACATCCATTTTTTTGAGTCGATAAGAGTAAGGTCGGGCAGGGGTCGCAGACCCACGTCCCGGGCTAACCTGAAGACCGTTTGAGGGCTTATCATGCCAAGACGTCGTGTAGCAGCAAAACGTGAGATCCTTGACGATCCGAAGTACGGATCCCAGATCCTCGCCAAGTTCATGAACCACGTGATGGAAAGCGGCAAGAAGGCCGTAGCCGAGCGCATCGTTTACGGTGCTCTGGATACCGTCAAAGCACGCAAGAACAGCGACCCCCTGGAAATCTTCGAGAAAGCTCTCGACGCCATCGCTCCGCTGGTCGAAGTAAAGTCCCGTCGTGTCGGCGGTGCCACTTACCAGGTTCCGGTTGAAGTTCGTCCATCCCGTCGTAACGCTCTGGCAATGCGCTGGCTCGTAGACTACGCCCGCAAGCGCGGCGAGAAGTCGATGGCTCTGCGCCTGGCCGGTGAGCTGCTGGATGCTGCCGAAGGCAAAGGTGCTGCAGTCAAGAAGCGTGAAGACGTGCACCGCATGGCAGAAGCCAACAAAGCGTTCTCGCACTACCGCTTCTAATTCAAGCATCAATCATTTTGCGAGGGCTTTATGGCTCGTACTACAGCAATTAACCGCTACCGTAACATCGGTATCTGTGCTCACGTTGACGCGGGCAAGACTACCACTACCGAGCGGATCCTGTTCTACACAGGTCTGAGCCACAAGATGGGCGAGGTGCATGACGGCGCCGCGACCACTGACTGGATGGTGCAGGAGCAGGAGCGCGGTATCACCATTACCTCCGCTGCCGTTACCACCTTCTGGAAAGGTTCCCGTGGTCAGTACGACAACTACCGCGTAAACGTCATCGATACCCCCGGCCACGTTGACTTCACCATTGAAGTAGAGCGTTCGCTGCGTGTACTCGACGGCGCGGTCGTTGTGTTCTGCGGTACCTCCGGCGTTGAGCCGCAGTCCGAAACCGTATGGCGTCAGGCCAACAAGTACGGCGTTCCACGTGTTGTCTACGTGAACAAGATGGACCGTGCTGGTGCCAACTTCCTGCGCGTTATTGGTCAGATCAAGAACCGTCTGGGTCACACCCCGGTTCCGGTCCAGCTGGCTATCGGTGCAGAAGATGACTTCCAGGGTCAGGTTGACCTGATCAAGATGAAAGCCATCTACTGGAACGATGACGATAAAGGCACCACCTATCGCGAGGAAGAAATTCCTGCCGATATGCTGGAGCTGGCTGAAGAGTGGCGCTCCAACATGGTTGAAGCGGCTGCCGAGTCCAGCGAAGAGCTGATGAACAAGTACCTGGAAGGCGAAGAGCTGACCGTCGAAGAGATCAAAGCCGGTCTGCGCGCGCGCACCCTGGCCAGCGAGATCGTTCCGGCTGTCTGCGGTTCGTCGTTCAAGAACAAGGGTGTTCCCCTGGTTCTGGACGCCGTTATCGACTTCCTGCCTGCTCCGACCGAAATCCCGGCGATCAAGGGTATCCACCCTGACCTGATCGACACGCCGAAGGATGAAGTCAAGCCAGAGCAGTACGATGAGCGTCCTGCTGACGACAACGAGCCGTTCTCGGCCTTGGCGTTCAAGATTGCCACCGACCCGTTCGTGGGCACTCTGACCTTCGTCCGCGTCTACTCGGGCTTCCTGACCTCCGGTGACTCCGTCATCAACTCGGTCAAGGGCAAGAAAGAGCGCGTTGGCCGTATGGTGCAGATGCACGCCAACCAGCGTGAAGAGATCAAAGAAGTGCGCGCTGGCGACATCGCTGCTCTGATCGGCATGAAGGACGTCACCACCGGTGACACCCTGTGCAACGCCGACAAGCCGATCATCCTCGAGCGTATGGACTTCCCTGAGCCGGTAATTTCGCTCTCCGTAGAGCCGAAAACCAAGGCTGACCAGGAGAAGATGGGTATCGCTCTGGGCAAGCTGGCCCAGGAAGACCCGTCGTTCCGCGTCAAGACCGACGAAGAAACCGGCCAGACCATCATCTCCGGTATGGGTGAGCTGCACCTGGACATCCTCGTTGACCGCATGAAGCGCGAGTTCAACGTCGAGTGCAACGTCGGCAAGCCGCAGGTTTCGTACCGCGAGAAGATCACCAAGTCCAACGTCGAGATCGAAGGCAAGTTCGTTCGTCAGTCGGGTGGTCGTGGTCAGTTCGGTCACTGCTGGATCCGTTTCTCGGAGCCGGACGTGGACGAAAAGGGCAACATCACCGAAGGTCTGGTGTTCACCAACGAAGTCGTTGGTGGTGTGATTCCTAAGGAATTCATCGCCCCGATCCAGAAGGGTATCGAAGAGCAGATGAAAAACGGCGTTGTTGCCGGCTATCCGCTGCTCGGCCTGAAGGCTACGGTATTCGACGGTTCGTACCACGACGTCGACTCCAACGAAATGGCGTTCAAGATCGCCGCTTCGATGGCGACCAAGCAACTGGCCCAGAAGGGCGGTGGTGTGGTGCTTGAGCCGATCATGAAGGTCGAAGTTGTAACCCCGGAAGAATACCTGGGTGACGTGATGGGTGACCTGAGCCGTCGTCGCGGGATGATCCAGGGTAATGAAGACTCGGTGTCCGGCAAGGTAATCACTGCTGAGGTACCGCTCGGAGAGATGTTCGGTTACGCAACCGACGTTCGTTCCATGTCTCAGGGTCGCGCAAGCTACTCCATGGAATTCTCCAAATACGCCGAAGCTCCGTCGAACATCGTCGAAGCACTCGTTAAAAAACAAGGCTAATCCCCTTTAGGCAAGAGGTTCACTGTCGTGGCTAAAGAAAAATTTGATCGTTCCCTTCCCCACGTTAACGTCGGCACCATCGGCCACGTTGACCACGGTAAGACCACTCTGACCGCAGCTCTGACTCGCGTCTGCTCCGAAGTTTTCGGTTCGGCCGTCGTTGAGTTCGACAAGATCGACTCGGCTCCG
>NZ_BCAZ01000073.1:0-17283 GCF_001320205.1 Pseudomonas sp. NBRC 111123 | reverse complement strand
AAGAAGACAGTTGCTCCCACAGGCAGTGAGTTCCCTGTGGGAGCGGGTTTACCCGCGAAGAGGCCGGAACAGGATTCAGATCTGTTCCAGCAACCAGCTGCGAAATGCCCTCAGTGAAGGCAAGGCTTCATTGCGCGGTGGATAGATCAGGTAATAACTGCGCTGGCTGGCAAACGCCGCCCCCGGGCTGAACAGCTCACCCTTGGCCAGCTCTTCCTCCACCAGAACCCTCGGTACCAGGCCGATGCCTATCCCGGCCCGCACGGCTTGTATCAGGTGCGAGGTCAGTTCGAAGCTTGGCCCCAGGCGCATCGCCCGGTGCGGCAACCCGTGGTGCGAAAACCACTCGCCCCAGGCATGCGGGTTGTTGGCCACGTTCAGCAGCACCTCTTCACTGACCCGCGCCGGGCCCCAGCCCTGGGCATCGCCGCCTGCTTCCGGCGGCAGGATCACCACCAGCTCCTCGGCGTGCAGCCGATGGCATATCAAGCCCGGCAGGTCATGGCTGGCCACGCCGATGGCCGCGTCGATCTCGCTGGTATCAAAGTTGATCGCTTCGATGCGTGAATGAATATGCACCAGCATGCCCGGGTGGGCACTGTAGAACGCATGCAGGCGTGGCAGCAGCCACTTCGAGCCGAAGGTAGGCAAGGTTGCCAGGCGCAGGGTACCGACCCCCGACTGGTAGGCCAGTGCCTGCAGGGTGGCGCTGCGAATGCGACCTAGCGCCTCGCTCAATTCGCGCTGGTACAGCCGACCGACGTCAGTCAGTTGCACCTGGCGGCCCTCGCGGCGGAACAGGGTCAGGCCCAGTTGCTGCTCCAGCGCCTGCACCTGGCGGCTGACCGCGCTCTGGGTCAGCGACAGTTCGGCAGCGGCGCGGGTATAGCTTTCATGCCGGGCGGCGGCCTCGAAAGCCAGCAGTAGCGACATGGACGGTGTCAGGTGGCGGTAATTCATTCATAAAAGTCATTGATAGCGGCAGGATTATCCGTTTGCCCCTGAAGCGAAACTACAGGAACATTGGTCTATGCGTCATCCTCGCGTGTGGCTACCCATACCGGCATGACAGGATTCCCGTGAATTAGTCCATATCAAGAGGCCATCCTTCGATGATCGCCCAGCTGTCGACCCTTGCGCCGAGCGCCAACTACCCAGAATTCCTCGAAGCCCTGCGCAACAGCGGCTTCCGCGGCCAGATCAGCGCCGACTATGGCACCCGTACGGTGCTGGCCACCGACAACTCGATCTACCAGCGTCTGCCGCAGGCGGCGGTGTTCCCGCTGGATGCCGACGACGTGGCGCGTGTCGCCACGCTGATGGGCGAGCCACGCTTCAAGGAGGTCAAGCTGACCCCTCGTGGCGGCGGCACCGGCACCAATGGCCAGTCGCTGACCGATGGTATCGTCGTCGACCTGTCGCGGCACATGAACCAGATCCTCGAAATCAACGTCGAGGAGCGCTGGGTACGGGTCCAGGCCGGTACGGTCAAGGACCAGCTCAATGCCGCGCTCAAGCCGCACGGGCTGTTCTTCGCCCCTGAGCTGTCCACCTCCAACCGCGCCACTGTCGGCGGCATGATCAACACCGACGCCAGCGGCCAGGGCAGCTGCACCTACGGCAAGACCCGCGACCACGTGCTCGAACTGCACAGCGTGCTGCTCGGTGGCGAGCGCCTGCACAGCCTGCCGATCGACGATGGCGCGCTGGAGCAGGCATGCGCCGCGCCTGGCCGGGTCGGCGAGGTGTACCGCATGGCCCGGGAGATCCAGGAAACCCAAGGCGAGCTGATCGAGACCACCTTCCCCACGCTCAACCGTTGCCTGACCGGCTATGACCTGGCGCACCTGCGCGACGAGCAAGGCCGTTTTAACCTCAACAGCGTGCTGTGCGGTGCCGAGGGCTCGCTCGTCTATGTGGTCGAAGCCAAGCTCAATGTGCTGCCGATCCCGAAATACGCGGTGCTGGTCAACGTGCGCTACAGCAGCTTCATGGATGCCCTGCGCGACGCCAATGCGCTGATGGCGCTCAAGCCGCTGTCGATCGAGACGGTCGACTCCAAGGTGCTGATGCTGGCGATGAAGGACATCGTCTGGCACAGCGTTGCCGAATACTTCCCGGCCGACCCTGAGCGCCCGACCCTGGGCATCAACCTGGTGGAGTTCTGCGGCGACGAGCCGGCGGAGGTCAATGCTCGGGTCCAGGCGTTCATCGATCACCTGCAGAGCGACACCAGTGTCGAGCGCCTGGGCCACACCCTGGCCGAGGGCGCCGAGGCGGTAACCCGCGTCTACACCATGCGCAAGCGCTCGGTCGGCCTGCTCGGCAACGTCGAGGGCGAGGTGCGCCCGCAGCCGTTCGTTGAAGACACTGCCGTACCGCCAGAGCAACTGGCCGACTACATCGCCGACTTCCGCGCGCTGCTCGATGGCTACGGCTTGGCCTACGGCATGTTCGGCCACGTCGATGCCGGCGTGCTGCACGTGCGCCCGGCGCTGGACATGAAAGACCCCGCCCAGGCCGCACTGGTCAAGCCGATTTCCGACGCCGTCGCCGCATTGACCAAGCGCTACGGCGGTTTGCTGTGGGGCGAGCACGGCAAGGGCCTGCGGTCGGAATACGTGCCGGAGTACTTCGGTAAGCTGTACCCGGCGCTGCAGCGCCTGAAGGGCGCCTTCGACCCGCACAACCAGCTCAACCCGGGCAAGATCTGCACGCCGCTGGGCAGCACCGAGGGCCTGACCCCGGTCGACGGCGTGACCCTGCGTGGCGAGCTCGACCGCACCATCGACGAGCGCGTGTGGCAGGACTTCCCCAGCGCCGTGCACTGCAACGGCAACGGTGCCTGCTACAACTACGACCCCAACGACGCCATGTGCCCGTCGTGGAAGGCTACCCGTGAACGCCAGCATTCGCCCAAAGGCCGCGCCTCGCTGATGCGCGAGTGGCTGCGTCTGCAGGGCGAGGCCAACATCGACGTGCTGGCGGCTGCGCGCAACAAGGTGTCGTGGCTCAAGGGTCTGCCGGCGCGGCTGCGCAACAACCGTGCACGCAGCCAGGGCCAGGAAGACTTCTCCCATGAGGTGTACGACGCCATGGCCGGCTGCCTGGCGTGCAAATCGTGCGCGGGGCAGTGCCCGATCAAGGTCAACGTGCCGGACTTCCGCTCGCGCTTCCTGGAGCTGTACCACGGCCGCTATCAGCGCCCGCTGCGTGATTACCTGATCGGCTCGCTGGAGTTCACCATTCCGTACCTGGCCCATGCACCTGGCCTGTACAACGCCGTGATGGGCTCCAAGTGGGTGAGCAAGCTGCTGGCGGACAAGGTCGGCATGGTCGACAGCCCGCTGATCAGCCGCTTCAACTTCCAGTCGACCCTGACCCGTTGCCGCGTCGGCGTGGCCAGCGTGCCGGCCCTGCGCGAACTGACCCCGGCCCAGCGCGAGCGCAGCATCGTACTGGTGCAGGATGCCTTCACCCGCTACTTCGAAACGCCGCTGCTGGCCGCCTTCATCGAGCTGGCCCATCGCCTGGGCCACCGGGTGTTCCTGGCGCCCTATAGCGCCAATGGCAAGCCGCTGCACGTGCAGGGCTTCCTCGGCGCCTTTGCCAAGGCGGCGATTCGCAACGCTACCCAGCTCAAGGCCCTGGCTGACTGCGGCGTGCCGCTGGTGGGCCTGGACCCGGCGATGACCTTGGTCTATCGCCAGGAATACCAGAAAGTGCCGGGCCTGGATGGCTGCCCGAACGTTCTGCTGCCGCAGGAGTGGCTGATGGATGTGCTGCCGGAGCAGGCGCCTGCCGCACCGGGCAATTTCCGCCTGATGGCGCATTGCACCGAGAAAACCAACGTGCCGGCCAGCACCAAACAGTGGGAGCAAGTGTTTGCCCGGCTCGGGCTGAAGCTGGTGACCGAGGCGACGGGTTGCTGCGGCATGTCAGGTACCTACGGGCACGAGGCGCGCAACCAGGGCACTTCGCGGACCATCTTCGAGCAGTCGTGGGCGACCAAGCTGGACAAGGAAGGGGAGGCGCTGGCGACTGGCTACTCGTGTCGCAGCCAGGTCAAGCGCATGACCGAGCGGCAGATGCGCCACCCGTTGGAAGTGGTGTTGCAGTACGCCAGGCGCTGACCTTCAGGGCCCCGGGGCTGCTTTGCAGCCCTTTCGCGACACAAGGCCGCTCCCACAAGCGAATGCGATCCCCTGTCGGAGCGGCCCTGTGTCGCGAAAGGAGCGCAAAGCGCTCCAGCTTTATTGGCCGCGCCCCAGCCGCGCCTGGCGATAAAGATACAGGCTCAACACCAACCCACAGCACGCCGCCGCAGCAGCAAACAGAAACATCGAAGCAAACCCGAACCCCGACGCCACCGCACCCACCAGCGGCCCGGTAATCCCCAGCGACAGGTCGATGAACAGCGAATAAGCCCCCACCGCCGCCCCGCGGTTGGCCGCCGACACCTGGTTTACCGCTTCCACCCCCAGTGCCGGGAACACCAGCGAGAAACCGAACCCGCTTAGCGCAGCCCCTGCCAACGCCAACTCGGCATTTGGCGCCAGCCACAGCATCAGCAGCCCAAGGGTTTCCACCGAAAGGCAAACGATTGCCACCCTGAACCCACCCATCCGGTTGATCAGGTTGCCGAACAGCAGCCGCGCGCAGATGAAGCTGGCACCGAACAGGCTCAAGGTCAGTGCTGCATTGGCCCAGCCACGGCTGGCGTAATACAGGGTGATGAAGGTGGCGATGGTGCCAAAGCCGATGGAGCCCAAGGCCAGTCCCGAACCGTGCGGGAACACCTTGCCCAGCACCTGCATGAACGGCAGGCGCTTGCCGCTGACGACGGGCGCCGCGTGCTTCGGCCAGGCCAGCAGCAGGCCAATGCCGCACAGCAGGATGATGCTTACCCCCATGCTCCACAGCCCCAGGCTCTTGACCATCAGCACGCCCAGTGGCGCACCGATGGCCAGCGCGCCATAGCTGGCGATGCCGTTCCAGGAGATGACCTTGGCCGTGTGCTCGGCCCCGACCCGGCCGATACCCCAGCCAATCGAGCCAGAGCCCACCAGGCTTTCGGCACTGCCAAGCACCAGGCGGCCAACCAGCAGGCAGCTCAGGCTGACCCAGGGCAGGTGGGTGAGGAAGGCGCAGGCAAGCATGAACACACCGCTCAGGCCGCAGCCGAACAGCCCGTACATCACGGCTTTCTTGCTGCCCAGGTTATCGATGATGCGGCTGGCGGTAGGGCGGCTGAGCAGGGTGGCGAGGTACTGCACGCTGATCACCAGGCCGGCGATCACGGCACTGAAGCCGAGGTCGTTGTGCACATAGCCAGGCAGCACGGCCAGGGGGATGCCGATGTTCAGGTAGCCGATGAAGGTGAAGAGGACGATGGATACGACTTGCAGGGTGACCGCAAGGGGGCGCGGTGAGTCAGGCATGGGTGTCTTCGTGGCAGAGGTTCGTGACGGTGTGAAAACGTGATGACGGGGGTGGCCCGCAGGTCAGCCGTTTTCACACAGTCGGAGGGATGCGCAGTTTATTCCTGGTCAGCGCTGGATTGATCGTCACCATCCTGATCGACGGCAGGCGTCGGTTCGGCGTGGGCGGTAACGGTTGGCTCTTCTGGGTTCAGGCTTGGGAAGGGAAGATTCGGGATTTCATGCATCTCGTCGTTCCTCGCAAGTGTGAGTGAAAAGTCTGCGCCAGGCGCGTTCGGAGCTTCGCAAAGCTGGGGCAGGATACACAAGTCTGGATGACAGTTTGTAATTTTTCCCGGTCGCTTGTCGGTTTTGCGGGCGGATACCGGACGCAATAATGCTCTGCCCGCGTGTTGAGCGGGCAGAGCACGGCAGGTTAAACGACCAGTTTGCTGCGTAAGTTGCTCAGCGTCTGGTGCGACAGGTTCAAGCCATTGTGCAGATAATTGTCCATGTCGCCGTAATCACGGGTCACCTGTTCCAGTGCTGCATTGAGATAGCGCGCATCGACCGTCAAGGCAGGCGCATAGATGGCCCTCCTGCTTTCTGGCATGCCTGCCAGAGTAGCGGCGATGCGTTGGGCGGTGTAGGCATTGCTCGCCAGGTAGTCGTACATCAGGGTTGCATGATCAGCACCGGCAATGCTCAGCAACAGTGCAGATACCCAGCCGGTACGGTCTTTGCCGGCGGAGCAATGGAAAAGCACCGGCCCTTGGGTTTGGGCCATTGCCGTCAGGACGTCCCCCAACACCTCGCGTGCTGATGCGCATACGACGAAGTCGCGGTTCACATCCCGCATGAGTGCGCTGGTCTGCTCCGCGCTTTCAAGGCGCAATGAGGCGAGGTCGAATCCTTTGAAGCGGTGGCGCAGCACGTTGAAATGACGATAAATGGCGCCTTTTGGGAGTACGTCTGGCGCTGTTTCGATTTCGTGATCGTCGCGTAGGTCGAAGATTGCGCGAATGCCAAGCTGTTCAAGGATGGCCATGTCGGCTGCGCTAGGGGTTACGGCATTGCTCCGGTAGAAGCACATGCTGCGCAGGGTGCCGTAACAGGTAGTGTGCGCTGCGATGGTGCCCGCTATGTCACGGAAGTTGTCCAGGCTGGCCAGGCGAGGTGTATCAAGCTGTGCATTGCCAGGTTTTGAGCATGCCCTGTGAGAGGCGGTAATTGCGTTGTTCAGTTCGGTATCGAATGAGGATAGGAACATCGTGAGTCGCTCCGGGGTTGAGAGCGGCTAGCGTGGTTCAAGCGGAACAATTCTTTCAGAGGGGTATTCTCTAGGAGGGAGGGCATGTGGCGGTTGGTTGTGGCAGATAAGTGCTATTGGCATGTACGAAGCTGGCCGCGACGTAGGTGTCGCAGCCAGCTTCGATCTGGTGTTACTTACGGCCTTCAGCCGTCTCGGCGACCTTGTCGGTACGCGCGCACATGATGAAGTCGTTGCGGTGCAGGCCCTTGATCGAGTGGCTCCACCAGGTCACGGTGACCTTGCCCCACTCGGTCAGCAGGCCGGGGTGGTGGCCTTCGGCTTCGGCGATCTCGCCCACGGCATTGGTGAACGCCAGGGCATGCTTGAAGTTCTTGAAGAGGAACACGCGCTCGAGCTCCATGTGGCCATCGCGGACTTCGATGTTCCAGTCCGGGATCTCGCGGATCAGCTCGGCCAGTTCTTCGTCGGTGACCTTGGGTGCGTCAGCGCGGCAGGCTTCGCAGTGGGCTTGGTTCAAGGCATTCATGGTGTGTTTTCCGCTTCGAGTTGTTATCGGCAAGGTGCTCAGGCAGCGACCTTGGGTGGGAATTTCGGTGCATGCAGCCCCAGCTGCATGGCTTCGTGGACCATGGCCATGATGTCTTCATGGGCCAGGTCGAACAGGCGTTTCATGTTTGGCAGCACGAAGTACAGCGGCTGCAGAATGTCGATACGGTAGGGCGTGCGCATGCACTCGATCGGGTCGAAGGCCTGGTGCTCAGGCTCGCCAGAAAGACTGTAGACGGTCTCTTTCGGCGAGGAGAGGATACCGCCGCCATAGATCTTGCGACCCTGTGGGGTCTCCATCAGGCCGAATTCGATGGTCATCCAGTACAGGCGTGCCAGGTACACGCGTTGTTCCTTGGTCGCGGCCAGGCCGAGCTTGCCGTAGGTGTGGGTGAATTCGGCAAAGAACGGGTTGGTCAGCAGCGGGCAGTGGCCAAAGATCTCGTGGAAGATGTCCGGTTCCTGCAGGTAGTCCAGTTCTTCCGGGGTGCGGATGAAGGTGGCGACCGGGAAGCGTTTGCTGGCCAGCAGCTCGAAGAAGGTCTGGAAGGGGATCAGCGCCGGTACCCGGGCAACCTGCCAGCCGGTGGTGGCGCCCAGCACCTTGTTGACTTCGCCCAGCTGCGGAATGCGGTCATGGGGCAGCTTGAGCTGGTCGATGCCGTCCAGGTATTCCTGGCACGCGCGGCCTTCGATGACGTTCAGCTGGCGAGTGATCAGGGTGTTCCATACCGCATGCTCTTGCTGCGGGTAATCGATAAAACCGTTCGCATCGGGCTCGCGTGCCACGTATTGCGTCTGTTTCATGTGGCTCTCCTGGTGAGGACTTTCTTGTTATGTCCACGACATGACTCAGGAATATCCCTTCACCGGCTGATTTGCACGGGGGGCGGTGCCTTCTGGTAGGTGCCCATTGACCGGTCATTCGTAACGATAATTTTACAAAATACCCTGCATGCCGGAAAATCCGGCTCATCAAGCTGCCCTTTGCGTCGTTTTTGGCAGCTTATCTTTACGACTTTTCCGTGCGACGTTGAAAAACTTCGCCACTTCGAGAGCTTCCATGCGTATCAAAGTGCATTGCCAGAACCGCATCGGCATCCTTCGCGACATCCTCAACCTGCTGGTGGAATACGGCATCAACGTGCTGCGCGGCGAGGTGGGGGGAGACCATGGCAATGCCATCTACCTGCACTGCCCGAACCTGATCAATCTGCAGTTCCAGGCGCTGCGGCCCAAGTTCGAATCGATTGCCGGCGTATTCGGGGTCAAGCGCGTCGGCCTGATGCCCAGCGAGCGCCGCCACATGGAGCTCAATGCGTTGCTCGGCGCGCTGGATTTCCCGGTGCTGTCGATCGACATGGGGGGCAGCATCGTCGCTGCCAACCGCACTGCGGCGCAGTTGCTCGGGGTGCGGGTCGACGAAGTGCCGGGCATGCCGCTGGCGCGCTATGTCGAGGATTTCGACCTGCCGGAGCTGGTGCGCGCCAACAAGTCGCGCATCAATGGCCTGCGCATCAAGGTCAAGGGTGATGTGTTCCTGGCCGATATTGCGCCGCTGCAATCCGAGCACGATGACAGCGAGGCCCTGGCCGGTGCCGTGCTGACCCTGCATCGCGCCGACCGCATCGGCGAGCGCATCTATAACGTGCGCAAACAGGAATTGCGCGGTTTCGACAGTATTTTCCAGAGCTCGCGGGTCATGGCGGCGGTGGTGCGTGAAGCGCGGCGCATGGCGCCGCTGGATGCGCCCTTGCTGATCGAAGGCGAGACCGGCACCGGCAAGGAGTTGCTGGCCCGCGCCTGCCATCTGGCCAGCCCGCGTGGCCAGGCGCCTTTGATGGCACTCAACTGTGCCGGCCTGCCAGAGTCGATGGCCGAAACCGAGCTGTTCGGTTATGGCCCCGGTGCTTTCGAGGGGGCGCGTGCCGAGGGCAAGCTGGGGCTGCTGGAGTTGACGGCTGGCGGTACGTTGTTCCTCGATGGCGTGGGGGAGATGAGCCCGCGCCTGCAGGTAAAGCTGCTGCGTTTCCTGCAGGATGGTTGCTTCCGCCGTGTCGGCAGCGATGAAGAGGTGTACCTGGATGTGCGGGTAATCTGCGCCACCCAGGTCGACCTGTCCGAGCTGTGCGCCCGCGGCGAATTCCGCCAGGACCTGTATCACCGGCTCAACGTGCTGTCGCTGCACATTCCGCCGCTGCGCGAATGCATGGACGGGTTGGAGGGCCTTGTGCAGCACTTCCTCGATCAGGCCAGCCGGCAGATCGGCTGCGCCATGCCGCGCCTGGCACCGGCGGCCATGGACAAACTCAGCCAGTATCACTGGCCAGGGAATGTGCGGCAGCTGGAGAACGTGTTGTTCCAGGCGGTTTCGTTATGCGAAGGCGGGGTGGTGAAGAGCGAGCATATTCGTTTGCCGGATTATGGCGTGCGGCAGCCGTTGGGCGAGTTTTCGCTGGATGGGGATCTTTCGCGGATTGTAGGACGATTTGAAAAGGCGGTGCTGGAAAGTCTGATGGGGGAGTTTCCAAGTAGCCGGGCGCTGGGAAAACGCCTGGGGGTTTCCCATACGACAATTGCCAACAAGTTGCGGGATTATTCGTTGGGCAAGTCGGCAGATTAAATGGCTGTTATTTAATGCCTTGTTAACTTTCAATTCGGGGTGAAAGTTGCAGGCAGGCAAAAACGCGAACGGGGCCCGCAGGGGCCCCGATTCGAAGGTATCAGCCGTTGGAGCAGCCGTTCCCCATCACGCGGTATTCGAGAATGTGCTTCTGGCCCTTGGAGTCCTCGTAGGTCATGCGGGCGGGCACTACTTCGCAGACGTTGGGCACTTCGCTCATGGAGATGACGCGGGCAATGTCCAGGTGCTGCGAGTAACTGTACTGTTCAACCGGAATCTGCTCGACATTGTTTGCTTCGCCGGCCATTGCCGCGCCGCAAAGACTGCCAAGTACCAATACCAGTAAAGCTTTCATTTTCTATTTACCTGTCTAAGGTCGTGAGGGGGCACGCGGCACTTGTGGCGCCGCGAGTACTGCCAAAGTTCAACTATCGGGATTAGAGGGGGATTAACTGATTGCCTTCGTGGGGGCTGTTCCAGTAGTTAATCGCCTTGCCGTTGCTGGCGAGGTGAATCTTATGCCTGAGTAACTAAGGGAAACAGATGGCGTTTTGATAAAGTTTTTTCGCCTTTTTCCATAATCTGTAACAATCCCTTGGCAGGTGCCCTCGTGGTTTTCCCTTGCCGGGCCGGCGGCTGCGGGCTAGAGCCTCCCGCGCCGTGGGCATGAAGATTTGCCGGGCGTGCTACTACCATCGTCGTATGGTTTTTCCCGCTCTGGTACAGTTACAAACGGTTCCATACAAAAACAACTATTACACCGAGGTAACACAGATGAGTGCGGCTCCACTGTATCCCGTTCGTCCCGAGGTTGCGGCCACTACCCTGACCGACGAGGCCACCTACAAGGCCATGTACCAGCAATCGGTGATCAACCCGGACGGCTTCTGGCGCGAGCAGGCCCAGCGCCTGGACTGGATCAAGCCCTTCACCAAGGTCAAGCAGACCTCGTTCGACGACCACCATGTCGATATCAAGTGGTTTGCCGACGGCACTCTCAACGTTTCCTCCAACTGCCTGGACCGCCACCTCGAAGAGCGCGGCGACCAGCTGGCAATCATCTGGGAGGGCGACGACCCTTCCGAGCATCGCAACATCACCTACCGCGAGCTGCACGAGCAGGTCTGCAAGTTCGCCAACGCCCTGCGCGGCCAGGACGTGCACCGTGGCGATGTGGTGACCATCTACATGCCGATGATCCCTGAGGCCGTGGTGGCCATGCTGGCGTGCGCCCGCATCGGTGCCATCCACTCGGTGGTGTTCGGCGGCTTCTCGCCGGAAGCCCTGGCCGGGCGCATCATCGACTGCAAGTCCAAAGTGGTGATCACCGCTGACGAAGGCCTGCGGGGCGGCCGTCGCACGCCGCTCAAGGCCAACGTCGACCTGGCGCTGACCAACCCGGAAACCAACAGCGTGCAGAAGATCATCGTGTGCAAGCGCACCGGTGGCGACATCGCCTGGCACCAGCACCGCGACATCTGGTACGAGGACCTGATGAAGGTTGCCTCCAGCCACTGCGCGCCGAAGGAAATGGGGGCCGAAGAGCCGCTGTTCATCCTTTATACCTCCGGCTCCACCGGCAAGCCGAAGGGTGTGCTGCACACCACCGGTGGTTACCTGGTGTATGCCGCACTGACCCATGAGCGCGTTTTCGACTACCGCCCGGGCGAAGTCTACTGGTGCACCGCCGACGTCGGCTGGGTCACCGGCCACAGCTACATTGTCTATGGCCCGCTGGCCAACGGCGCAACCACGCTGCTGTTCGAAGGCGTGCCAAATTACCCGGACATCACCCGCGTGTCGAAGATCGTCGACAAGCACAAAGTCAATATCCTCTACACCGCACCGACCGCCATCCGCGCCATGATGGCCGAAGGGCAGGCTGCCGTTGCCGGTGCCGATGGTTCCAGCCTGCGCCTGCTGGGTTCGGTCGGCGAGCCGATCAACCCCGAGGCCTGGAACTGGTACTACAAGACCGTCGGCAAAGAGCGTTGCCCGATCGTCGATACCTGGTGGCAGACCGAGACAGGGGGTGTGCTGATCAGCCCGCTGCCGGGTGCCACGGCACTCAAGCCGGGCTCGGCGACCCGTCCATTCTTCGGTGTGGTGCCGGCGCTGGTGGATAACCTGGGCAACCTGATCGAAGGGGCTGCCGAAGGCAACCTGGTGATTCTCGATTCCTGGCCGGGCCAGTCGCGTTCGCTGTACGGCGACCACGACCGCTTCGTCGATACCTACTTCAAGACCTTCCGTGGCATGTACTTCACCGGCGACGGTGCGCGTCGTGACGAGGATGGCTACTACTGGATCACCGGTCGCGTGGACGACGTGCTCAACGTGTCCGGCCACCGCATGGGTACCGCCGAGATCGAGAGCGCCATGGTCGCCCACGCCAAGGTCGCCGAGGCGGCGGTGGTTGGCGTGCCGCACGACATCAAGGGGCAGGGCATCTATGTGTATGTCACCCTCAATGCCGGAATCGAGCCGAGCGAGCAGCTGCGCCTGGAGCTGAAGAACTGGGTGCGCAAGGAGATTGGCCCGATTGCCTCGCCGGATGTGATCCAGTGGGCGCCGGGGCTGCCGAAGACCCGTTCGGGCAAGATCATGCGGCGCATCCTGCGCAAGATCGCCACGGCCGAATACGACGCCCTGGGTGACATCTCGACCCTGGCCGACCCAGGTGTGGTGCAGCACCTGATCGATACCCACAAGGCGATGAGCCTGGCTACGGCCTGACCTTGTAGGCACTACGAAACCCCGCCAGGGCAACCGGCGGGGTTTTTGCTTTACTGTTACCCGACAATCATCGGTAACTCTTCTGTCACCGATTTCGCACAGGATCGGGGCGCAGGGAAACACGTCCGTGCCGTTTTGGTGCGTCTCGGTGGCCATTTTCAGTGAGGTGAAACGCTGCACTTGCCGTAATGCAAGGGTTTGCCAATAATAGGCCCAGTAATTGCTTGGCTTACAGGTTATTTCTCTCGAGCTCTTGCATGATTTGCAAAAGCTGTCAACATCGCCCGCCGCGATTTCAAGCGCTTCTGTAAGTAGTTGTCGCTTTGAAGAAATATCGACTACCGGGCTGTCGTTAAAATGCCACTCACTCGCTCGTGGTCTGCGACCTTGGTCGAAACCTGCGCGGCTCGCGTTGTACCCATTCGCATATCGGGCAGCTGTTACCCTGCCTCGTATTGCCCCGTACCGATGGAGTTACCTGATGAAGAAGCTCGCACTGCTTGGCGCACTGGCGCTTTCCGTGTTTTCCCTGGTATCGCAGGCCGATGAAAAACCGTTGAAGATCGGCATCGAAGCCGCCTACCCACCCTTCGCCTTCAAACAGCCGGATGGCAGCATCGCCGGTTTCGACTACGACATCGGCAACGCCCTGTGTGAAGAGATGAAGGCCAAGTGCACCTGGGTCGAGCAAGAGTTCGACGGCCTGATCCCGGCGCTCAAGGTGCGCAAGATCGACGCCATCCTGTCGTCCATGTCGATCACCGATGATCGCAAGAAGTCGGTCGACTTCACCAAGCGCTACTACCTGACCCCGGCGCGCCTGGTCATGAAGGAAGGCTCCACCGTCAGCGACAGCCTCGACGAGCTCAAGGGCAAGAAGATCGGCGTGCAGCGCGGCTCGATCCACGATCGCTTCGCCAAGGAAGTGCTGGCTCCGAAGGGCGCCACCGTGGTTCCTTACGGCACCCAGAACGAAATCTACCTGGATGTTGCCGCCGGCCGCCTGGACGGTACCGTGGCCGATGCCACCCTGCTCGAAGACGGCTTCCTGAAAACCGACGCTGGCAAGGGCTTCGCCTTCGTCGGCCCATCGTTCACCGACGTGAAGTACTTCGGTGACGGCGTCGGCATCGCCGTGCGCAAGGGTGACGACGCCAACCGCGAGCGCATCAACAAGGCCATCGACGCCATCCGCGCCAACGGCAAGTACAAAGAAATCGAGAAGAAGTACTTCAACTTCGATATCTACGGTCCAGACTCGAACTAAGACGTCGAGTTTCACCTGTGCAATGGTGCAAACAGCAGAGGCTCTGAGGTTTGCACCATTTTTCATTCCCAAGCCCTGAGGAATCCGAATCATGTTGAAAGGCTATGGGGCAGTCATCCTCGACGGGGCGTGGCTGACGCTGCAGCTCGCCCTGTCGTCGATGGCCCTGGCCATCGTCCTCGGCCTGATCGGCGTGGCGCTGCGTTTGTCGCCGGTGCGCTGGTTGGCCTGGCTGGGGGATCTGTACTCCACGGTGATCCGTGGCATCCCCGACCTGGTCCTGATCCTGCTGATCTTCTACGGCGGCCAGGACATCATCAACCGGGTGGCGCCGCTGCTCGGCTATGACGACTACATCGACCTTAACCCGCTGGTGGCCGGTATCGGCACGCTGGGCTTCATTTTTGGCGCGTACCTGTCGGAAACCTTCCGTGGTGCGTTCCTCGGTATCCCCAAGGGCCAGGCCGAAGCCGGCGTGGCCTATGGCATGAGTGCGCGCCAGGTGTTCTTCCGCATCCAGGTGCCGCAGATGATCCGCCTGGCCATCCCGGGCTTCACCAACAACTGGCTGGTGCTGACCAAGGCCACGGCGCTGATTTCGGTGGTCGGCCTGCAGGACATGATGTTCAAGGCCAAGCAGGCGGCCGACGCCACCCGCGAACCTTTCACCTTCTTCCTGGCCGTGGCCGCGCTGTACCTGGTGATCACCAGTATTTCGCTGCTGGCGCTGAAGTATCTCGAGCGCCGCTACTCGGTAGGCGTCAAGGTGGCTGAACTATGATCTTCGACTACAACGTCGTCTGGGATGCCATGCCGCTGTACCTTGGCGGCCTGCTGACCACCCTCAAGCTGCTGGCGCTGTCGCTGCTGTTCGGCCTGCTGGCGGCCATCCCGCTGGGCCTGATGCGCGTATCCAAGCAGCCGCTGGTGAACATGGGCGCCTGGCTGTACACCTATGTGATCCGTGGCACGCCGATGCTGGTGCAGCTGTTCCTGATCTACTACGGCCTGGCCCAGTTCGAGGCGGTGCGCGAGAGCATCTTCTGGCCGTGGCTGTCCAGCGCAACCTTCTGCGCCTGCCTGGCCTTCGCTATCAACACCAGCGCCTACACCGCCGAAATCATCGCCGGCAGCCTCAAGGCCACGCCCCATGGCGAGATTGAGGCGGCCAAGGCCATGGGCATGTCACGGATGAAGATGTACCGCCGCATCCTGCTGCCGTCGGCCCTGCGCCGGGCGCTGCCGCAGTACAGCAACGAAGTGATCATGATGCTGCAGACCACCAGCCTGGCGTCGATCGTGACCCTGATCGACATCACCGGTGCGGCACGCACGGTCAATGCCCAGTACTACCTGCCTTTCGAGGCCTACATCACGGCGGGCGTGTTCTACCTGTGCCTGACCTTCATCCTCGTGCGCCTGTTCAAGATGGCCGAACGCCGCTGGCTCGGCTATCTGGCGCCGCGCAAGCACTGAACGCTCTGTGAGAACCGACAGTATGTACAAACTCGAAGTCCAAGACCTGCACAAGCGCTACGGCAGCCATGAAGTGCTCAAGGGCGTTTCATTGGCGGCCAAGGCCGGCGACGTGATCAGCATCATCGGCTCCAGCGGTTCGGGCAAGTCGACCTTCCTGCGCTGCATCAACCTGCTGGAGCAGCCCCATGCAGGGAAGATCCTGCTCAACAACGAAGAGCTGAAGCTCCAGCCTGGCAAGGACGGCGCACTCAAGGCCTCCGACCCGCGCCAGTTGCAGCGCATGCGCTCGCGTCTGTCGATGGTGTTCCAGCATTTCAACCTGTGGTCGCACATGACCGCGCTGGAGAACATCATCGAAGCGCCAGTGCACGTTCTCGGGGTAAGCAAGAAGGAAGCTCTGGAGAAGGCCGAGCACTACCTGGCCAAGGTCGGTGTGGCCCACCGCAAGGACGCCTTCCCCGGTCACATGTCTGGCGGTGAGCAGCAGCGTGTGGCCATTGCCCGGGCCTTGGCCATGGAGCCGGAAGTCATGCTGTTCGACGAGCCGACTTCGGCGCTCGACCCCGAGCTGGTGGGTGATGTGCTCAAGGTCATGCAGGCCCTGGCTCAAGAAGGCCGAACCATGGTGGTGGTGACCCACGAAATGGGCTTTGCCCGCGAAGTGTCGAACCAGCTGGTGTTCCTGCACAAAGGCCTGGTCGAAGAGACCGGTTGCCCGCGTGAAGTGCTGGCCAACCCGCAATCGGAGCGGCTCAAGCAGTTCCTCTCCGGCAGCTTGAAGTAAAAGGCTGCATCTTTGCACCAGAATAGGGCATGCTGCGCAGCGAGCGCAGCCTGACCCGGCGCCACTGACTCGAACGAACCCAGGTTTCGGACCGCACCCTATGACCACCCAGCGAATCGGTTTTCTCATCTGGCCAAGCACCAAGCCTTTGACCTTGGCGCTGGCGGAGGAAGTGTTGCAGGTGGCCCAGCGGGTGCATCCGGAGGTGGTCTACGAGATTTCCTTCCTTCAGGCGGAGCCTGCCGAGGAGGGCGCCTGGCGCCTGCCGGGCGAGCCGTGGAATGGCCGCCTGGAGGGCTGTCACAAGCTCTTCCTGTTGGCAGACGATTTGCCTCAAGCGGTGGGTTCGGCGCTTTCGTCGGCGCTCAAGCAGTTGGCGCGCAGTGGTTGCATGATCGGGGGGCTGTCTGCTGGCGTGTACCCGCTGGCCATGCTTGGTTTGCTCGATGGCTACCGCGCGGCGGTGCACTGGCGCTGGCAGGATGATTTCGCCGAGCGGTTCCCCAAGGTGATTGCCACCAGCCACTTGTTCGACTGGGATCGTGATCGCCTGACGGCCTGTGGTGGCATGGCGGTGACCGACCTGTTGCTGGCGGTGCTGGCCCGCGATCATGGTGCTGAGCTTGCCGGGGCGGTGTCCGAGGAACTGGTGGTCGAGCGCATTCGCGAAGGTGGCGAACGCCAGCGCATTCCGCTGCAGAACCGCCTTGGTTCGAGCCATCCGAAGTTGACCCAGGCCGTGCTGTTGATGGAAGCCAACATCGAAGAGCCGCTGACCACTGATGAAATTGCCCAGCATGTCTGCGTCTCTCGCCGGCAGTTGGAGCGCATATTCAAGCAGTACCTCAATCGCGTGCCGAGCCAGTATTACCTGGAGCTGCGGCTGAACAAGGCGCGGCAGATGCTGATGCAGACCAGCAAGTCGATCATCCAGATCGGGTTGTCCTGTGGCTTCTCCTCGGGGCCGCATTTCTCTAGTGCCTATCGCAACTTCTTCGGCGCCACGCCGCGGGAGGACCGCAACCAGCGGCGTAGCAGCAGCCCGTTTGAACTGAGCTCGGCGCCGGCCGAAAAGGGCTGAGGTTTCGGGTGGGGTCGGGGTGCATGCCTTGGGTTTGAGGGTGGTGCTGAAATCGAGCGCCGCCCGCGCGGCGC
>NZ_BCAZ01000072.1:0-17686 GCF_001320205.1 Pseudomonas sp. NBRC 111123 | reverse complement strand
GCCCATTTCGTGGGTGACGCAGACCATGGTCATGCCTTCCTGGGCCAAGGTCTTCATGACGTCCAGTACCTCGCCGACCATCTCCGGGTCGAGCGCCGAGGTCGGCTCGTCGAACAGCATCACCTTCGGGTCCATCGCCAACGCACGGGCAATCGCCACTCGCTGCTGCTGGCCACCCGAGAGCCGCGACGGGTACTCGTTGGCCTTTTGCGAAATACCCACTTTCTCCAGCAGCGCCCGGGCCTTGGCTTCACGCTCGGCCTTGTTGCGCTTGCGCACCACCTTCTGCGCCAGGCACAGGTTCTCCAGCACGGTCATGTGCGGGAACAGGTTGAAGTGCTGGAACACCATGCCGACTTCGCGGCGGTAGGCGTTGATGTCGGTCTTCGGGTCGGCCAGTTGCAGGCCATCGATGGCCACATGGCCTTCGTCGAAATGCTCCAGGCCATTGAGGCAGCGCAGGAAGGTCGACTTGCCCGAACCCGACGGGCCGAGCACCACCACCACTTCGCCCTTGGCGACTTGCGTGGTGACGTTATCCACAGCCCGCACCACGTGGCCACGGGTGTCGAAGACTTTCAGCAGATCACGGACTTCAATCACTTTGCGCAAGCCTCCGCTCGAGCCGGCTGGCGATATGCGACAGCGGCAGGTTGATCAGCAGGTACAGGCCTGCGACGCAGAACCAGATCTCGAAAGTCGAGAACGACGTGGTGATGGCCTCGCGGCCACTCTTGGTCAATTCGGTGATGGCGATCACCGACACCAGCGAGGTGTCCTTGACCAGGCTGATGAACTGCCCGGCCAGCGGCGGCAGCACGCGCTTGAACGCCTGCGGCAGGATCACGTGGCGCATCGACTGGCCCGCGTTCAGGCCCAGCGAGCGCGCAGCCTCGTTCTGCCCCTTGGCAATCGACTGTACGCCGGCGCGGACGATTTCCGCCACATAAGCGCCGGTAAACAGCGCCAGCGCGGCCACCCCGGCAAACTCGCGGGACAGGTTGAGCACGGTGCCGATAAAGAAGTAGAAAATGAAGATCTGTACCAGCAACGGTGTGCCACGCACCAGTTCGACATAAACGGTCGACAGGTCGCGCAGGGTCGGGTTGTTCGACAACCGGCACAAGCCAGCGAACAGGCCGATCACCAGGCCCAGCGCGCCAGACACCACCGAGATCCACAAGGTGGTCCACAGGCCCCAGGCCAGCGGGCCGGCCGCCCAGTGACGGGTAACGCCGACCTGATCGCCTTCGGCGACGTCGTCGCCGCGGCTCAGTTGCAGGCTGTCCTTGGCCACGTCGAGCACTTGCTCGTCGCCGTTTTCGTCCTTGAGCGTGACACGCGCGGTGTCACCGGAAACGACGATCTCCTGCACGCTACCGTATCCAGCGGCACGCTGTACTTCCTCGGCCTTGTAGGCGAAGTACTGCGGTACGCGGTTCCAGCGCCACTCGTAGGAAATCATCGAGGTGGCCATGTACAGGCTGAGCGCCAGGCCCACCAGGACCAGGGCGGTCAACCCGTGCCAGGGCCACTGGGCTTTCTTGTGTTTGATCACGTGGGGTACTTCCGTAAATGCGAACGCGCAGGGTTTGCCTGCGCGTCGGGGTCAAAAGCCGGGCTTGTGGCCTGGGCCTTATTCCATTTCCTTCAGCCAGTCCTTGTTCTTGAACCACTTGTCGTGAATACGATCGTAGGTCCCGTCATGCTTGATCTGGTGCAGGAAGTTGTTGATGAAGTTGATGCTGTCGTAGTCGCCTTTCTTCAGGCCGAAGGCCAGCGGCTCGTAGGTGAAGGGTTCTTCGAGGAACAGCAGCTTGCCGGCACCGGCCTTCTCGACCGCCACCACGTTGTACGGTGCGTCGTAGACGAAGGCGTCGGCCTTGCCGTTGACCACGTCCATCACTGCTTCCTGCTCGTTGTCATAGCCGTGGTACTTGGCTTTGCCGATCAGCTTTTTGGAAACCATCTCGCCGGTGGTACCCAGCTTCGAAGTCAGGCGGTACTTCTCGTTGTTCAGGTCTTTGTACGACTTGATCTCGCCAGCCAGCTCCTTGCGAATCAGCAGGGTCTGGCCAACCACGATGAAGGGTTCGCTGAAGTTCAGCCGCAGGTTACGTTCCTGGGTCAGGGTCATGCCGCTGCCGATCATGTCGAACTTGTCGGTCAGCAGGGCCGGGATGATACCGTCATAGGCGGTGGAAACAGCCTCGAACTTGACGCCCATGGATTTGGCCATGGCTTTGAGGATATCGACTTCAAAGCCGATGATCTCGCCGCGTTTGTTGGTCATCTGGAACGGCATGTAGGTTGGGTCCATGCCCACCCGCAGCGTGCCGCGCTTGACCGCTTCATCGATGGCGCCAGCCTGGGCCGCAGTTACTGCGACCAGGGCGGTAACACCGACCAGCAGTCGCGAAAGGTATTTCTTGATCATCACCAAGTCCCCTAGCAAGAAAAGAAGCGAGTCTTATTGTCTTGGCACGGCCGTACCGGCCGATGCGCATTATCGGAGAGGGATGCTAACGCATGGCGGCGCTCGGACCTAGAGCCGGGGGGGACTTTGTTGGCCAAAATCCAAGATGCAGGGACATTGCTGGCGAGGGCATCGCCCTCGTTTTGCGACACAAGGCCGCTCCTACAAGGGAATGCATATCCCTGCAGGAGCGGCCTTGTGTCGCGACAGGGCCGCAAAGCGGCCCCAAGCCCTGTCAGGCGCCGACGAGTGCCGGTTGGCCTTCATTCTCCGGGTGCAGTGGCAGCAGCGGCGAATGCGGGTCGTTCTTGATCGAGGCACGCCACACATCGATCCACGCCGCATTGTGCTGCGCCCAGACCTGCTCGTGCAGGCGGCTCAAGGCCACCGGGTCGCTGAGCAAGGCCAGGCGGGTATTGAGGTCCAGCCCTTTCGGCCCGGTTTCAAGCGCCTTGGCCACGCGCTCTGCACGCAGCGCCTCGATCGGCGCAGCCTCGCCGTGACGGGCAGTGGCCATGGCGCAGGCCAGGGCATTCTGCCGCGGGTCGACCACCGCACGTACGAAGCCGTCATGCAGGGCGTGCCAGCGGTTTTCGTGGGTGTACTGGTCGGTCGCCAGCAGCTCTTGCGGCGTCGCGTATTCCTCGGGGATGAGGAACAGCTTCTCGTCCTTGGCTGCCAGGCCCAGGCGGGTACGGCTTGAGATGACCGATACCGGGATCGACAGCACCAGCGAGCCAACGATCGGCGCCAGCCACCACAGGAAGCTCGGGTTCAGCCACGCCACCAGCCCGGCCCAGGCAAAGCCCAGCAGGGTCTGCGGGCCATGGCGGCGCAGCGCTTCGCTCCACGGGGTGGAGTCATCGTCACGCTGCGGCGAGTTCCAGGTCGCCGCCCAGCCGAGGAACGCGGCCAGGACGAAGCGGGTGTGGAAGATCATCCGTACCGGCGCCAGCAGCATGGAGAACAGCATCTCCATCAGCATCGACAGGGTGACCTTGATGCGCCCGCCAAATTCGACGGCGCCCTTGGCCCAGATCAGGATGACACTGAGCAGCTTGGGCAGGAACAGCAGTACGATAGTGGTGGAGAACAGCGCCACGGCCTTCTCCGGATGCCACTGCGGCCACAGCGGGTACAGTTGGTACGGCTCGATGAAGTACTGCGGCTCCATCAGCGTGTTGGTCGCCAGCAGTGCGGTAGACAGCACCAGGAACAGGAACCACAGCGGCGCCGACAGGTACGACATCACGCCGGTGAGGAACACCGCACGGTGAACCGGGTGCATGCCCTTGACCAGGAACAGGCGGAAGTTCATCAGGTTCCCGTGGCACCAGCGGCGGTCGCGCTTGAGCTCGTCGAGCAGGTTCGGCGGCAATTCTTCGTAGCTGCCCGGCAGGTCATAGGCAATCCACACGCCCCAGCCGGCGCGGCGCATCAGCGCAGCTTCGACGAAGTCGTGGGAAAGAATGGCCCCGGCGAACGCGCCCTTGCCCGGCAACGGCGCCAGGGCGCAGTGCTCGATGAACGGCTTCATGCGGATGATCGCGTTATGGCCCCAGTAGTGCGACTCGCCCAGCTGCCAGAAGTGCAGGCCGGCAGTGAACAGCGGGCCGTACACGCGGGTAGCAAACTGCTGCATGCGTGCATACAGGGTGTCCATGCCCGAGGCTTTCGGCCCGGTCTGGATGATGCCGGCGTCCGGGTTGGCCTCCATCAGGCGCACCAGGCTGCTCAGGCATTCGCCGCTCATGACGCTGTCGGCGTCGAGCACGACCATATACTTGTACTCGCCACCCCAGCGACGGCAGAAGTCGTCGAGGTTCCCGCTCTTGCGCTTGACGCGACGGCGGCGACGGCGGTAGAAGATGCGGCCAAAGCCCTTGGTCTCGCGGCACACGTCCAGCCAGGCCTGTTGCTCGGCCACGGCGATGTCAGTGTCGTTGGTATCGCTGAGCACAAAGAAGTCGAAGCGGTCGAGGTTGCCACTGGCAGCCACCGACTCGAAAGTCGCCCGCAAGCCTGCGAACACGCGCGGCACGTCTTCGTTGCAGATCGGCATCACCAGCGCGGTACGCGCCTCGGGCGCAATCGGCTCGTTGCCTGCACTGCTACCCGAAATCTTGTACTTGTCACGCCCGGTGAGCAGCTCGAGGAAGCCCATCAAAGCGGTCCAGAAACCAGCCGAAACCCAGCAGAACAGGATACCGAACAGCACCAGGATGGACGTCTGCAAGGCATACGGCCAGACCTGCACCACGGTGTCCCACAGCGGCTGCCTGACGACTTCGTCCAGGTCGACGAACGACCAGCCCTGGTACGGCAGGATGCCCTTCATGTACCAGCCGGCAACGATGGTCTGGCCGATCATCAGGGCCAGCAGGATGTAGCGGCGGATCGAACCGACCGTGCGCCAGCGCGCCGCCGGCAGCTCGCGCTTGGGTGGTTGCGGGGCATTGGTGCGCCCGGTCATGCGCCGCCACAGGCGGATCAGTACGTTGGTGCGCCATGGCTCGGGCACGACCTTGGTACGCTTGATCGGCGGCGCGATCTTCAGGCACAGGCGGCCGCTGCCGTCGACCCCGAGCATCTCGGCGTCTTCCAGCTCGGCAGCGCTGCCCACGGTCAGGCGCGTGCCGACCGAAGCCTGCACGGCCTCGGTGGCATTGGCGGCCGGGTTGGCCGCCAGGCGTTGGTGCAGCTCACCGAACGACGTGCAGCTGGCGAGTTCCGCGCGCTGCTCATCGCTCAGTGGGAGGTGGGCCAGGTATTCGCCAAGCGATTCTGGCCTTGCGCTTGAGTTACTCATCGGCAGGCAACTGATAGCTCCAGGTCTCGGTCAGCACTTTTTCAGTGGTGGCCGGGGTCCCGTTGGTGGGCGCCGCATCGGCGGCAGGTTGTTCGGCCTTGGCTGGCTCCGCCTTGGCGGTCTTCTCATGCTTGGCGTGCTTGGCCGCAGCCTTTTCCTGCTTGGTTTCGGCAGCAGGCTTGGCCGGCTCGACCGGCACGTCACGCACCAGCGCAGCGCGCATTTCGGTGGACTTGTTGGCTTCCTTGACCTTCAGGCGCAGGGTCAGGCGCCAGCCCTTGGTCTCCGGGTTATAGCGCAGATTATTCTCGACCACTTCGGCATTGTCGCCAACGCTGATCTGGCTGCGCACTGCGGTGTCTTCCGGCAGGGCGGCCAACGCCGGGCCGGCGAAGTCGACCAGGAAGGCGACACTGCCGTCTGGCTGGCGGATGAGGTTGGACTGCTTGACGTCACCCGTGGAGCGCAGGGTCTGCTTGACCCAACCCAGGTCAGGGGCCTGGAACTGCTGCTCGTCGATGGTCCAGTGCAGGCGGTAGGCGTATTCGAACGGCTTGCCTGGCTCAGGCAACTTCTCCGGGCTCCAGAAGGCAACGATGTTGTCGTTGGTTTCGTCGGCAGTCGGGATTTCCACCAGGTCGACGGTGCCTTTGCCCCAGTCGCCCTTCGGCTCGATCCAGGCGCTCGGGCGCTTCTGGTAGTTGTCGTCGAGGTCTTCGAAGTCGCTGAAGGCGCGCTGACGCTGCATCAGGCCGAAACCACGCGGATTCTCGACACTAAAGTTGCTCACAGCCAGGTGTTTCGGGTTGTTCAACGGGCGCCACAGCCACTCGCCGTTACCGGCATGGATCGACAGGCCTTCAGAGTCGTGCAGGGCCGGGCGATAGTTCAGCACCTTGGAAGGCTGGTTGGGGCCGAACAGGAACATGCTGGTCAGCGGGGCGATACCCAGGCGGCTGACCTGGTCACGCAGGAACACGCGCGACTGCACGTCGACGACGGTATCGGTGCCTGGGCGCAGGATCAGCTTGTAAGCGCCGGTGGAGCGCGGCGAGTCCAGCAGGGCGTAGATCACCAGGTGCTTGTCGGCCGGCTTGGGCTTCTCGACCCAGAACTCGGTGAAGCGCGGGAACTCTTCACCCGACGGCAACGCGGTGTCGATGGCAAGGCCACGGGCCGACAGGCCGTAGACATGGCCCTTGCCGACCACGCGGAAGTAGCTGGCCCCCAGCAGGGTCATGATCTCGTCCTGCTTGTCGGCCTTGTTGATCGGGTAGAGCACGCGGAAACCGGCGTAACCGAGGTTCTTGACGGTTTCCGGGTCATGCGGCACGTCACCGAACTCGAAGCGGCTCGGGTCGTACTTGATTTCCTCGACATTGGTAGCGGTGATCTCGTTGATCTTCACCGGGGTGTCGAAGTGCATGCCCTGGTGGTAGAAGGACAGCTTGAACGGCGTCTTGTCCTTGGCCCACTCGGCCTTTTCCTGCAGGAAGTGAATCTTCTGGTAGTCCGCGAACTTCATGTCGCGGAACGCAGCCGGCAGATTGCTTTTTGGTGCTTCGTATTTCTGGCCGGCCAGATCCTTTGCCTTGGCTGCAACATCGTCAAGATTGAATGCCCACAGCTGGCCCGCGCTCATCAGGCCGACCAGTGCCACACTGGCCATCAGGGCCTTGCGCAGCCCGGTGCCGGGGATTCTAGATGCTTTTTGGGGACTAACAATCACGAGCAACCCTCGCCGAAAACAGATCATGAAACCAACGGCCAGCGACAAATGCCGGGTTGGCGAGCACTGTTCGGACCCCATGAGGGCGTAATGATTCCCCAAACAGGTCCAGACAATGCTCGAGTCAGAGTGAAACGAACCCGCGAACGCAGGCTCACGCAGCGCGCGATTATCCAGCAGGATGCGTTACAACGCATCAGGCCGGACCAACTATTTATCGTACAAAACCCCTTGTTTTCCTATAAACAGAGGGTTTTTTGACCTCATATTTGTAACAAGAATGTCACTGGGCCATCATTGACCAGGTGCACCTGCATATCGGCACCGAAGCGCCCACTTGCCACATCAGCATGCTGGCCACGCGCCTTGTGCACAAGATAGTCGAACAATTCAGCCCCGAGCGCCGGTGGCGCTGCGGTCGAGAAGCTCGGGCGCATCCCGCTGCGGGTATCGGCCGCCAGGGTGAACTGGGACACCAGCAGCAAACCGCCACCGACATCCTTGAGCGACAGGTTCATCTTGCCCTGCTCGTCACTGAACACCCGATAATTGAGCAGCTTGTGCAACAGTTTGTCGGCATGTTCGCGAGTATCTTCAGGTTCTACCGCCACCAGCACCAGCAAACCCTGGTCGATGGCACCGACAATGTCCCCGCCGACCTCCACGCGTGCGCCACGCACGCGCTGCAGCAAGCCCCTCATGCTTCTTCCAGCGGCAGGTCGAGCAGACGGCGGGCCATCTGGTCGGCTGCACGCACCAAGGCATCGGTGATACCAGGCTCGGAGGCAGCATGGCCGGCATCACGGATCACCTTCAGCTCGCTGTTCGGCCAGGCCTGGTGCAGCGCCCAGGCATTGTCCAGCGGGCAGATGACATCGTAGCGACCATGCACGATCACCGCGGGCAGGTGGGCAATCTTCGGCATGTCGCGAATCAGCTGGTCTGGCGCCAGGAACGCGTTATTCATGAAGTAATGGCATTCGATGCGGGCAATCGACAACGCCCGCTGCGGCTCGGAGAAGCGGTCGACCACCAACGGGTTGGGGCGCAACGTGGCCGTACGGCCTTCCCAGGTGGACCAGGCCTTGGCCGCGTGCATCTGGGCGATCTGGTCGTTGCCGGTCAGGCGCTTGTGGAAGGCCTTGACCAGGTCACCACGCTCTTCCGGCGGGATCGGCGCGATGTAGTCCTGCCAGTAGTCCGGGAACATGCGGCTGGCGCCTGCCTGGTAGAACCACTCGATTTCCTGCGGGCGACACAGAAAGATGCCACGCAGGATCAGGCCGTGCACGCGTTCGGGGTGAGTCTGGGCATAGGCCAGAGCGAGGGTCGAGCCCCACGAGCCGCCGAACAGCACCCATTTGTCTATCCCCAGGTGCTTGCGGATGCGCTCCAGGTCCTCGACCAGGTGCCAGGTGGTGTTGTTCTCCAGGCTCGCGTGCGGCGTGGAGCGGCCACAGCCGCGCTGGTCGAAGGTGATGATGCGGTACAGGTTAGGGTCGAAGTAGCAACGGCTCTGGGCATCGCAACCCGCGCCTGGGCCACCGTGGATGAACACCACAGGCAAACCTTCGGGCGACCCGCTTTCATCGACATACAGCACATGCGGCGCTTCCACGGCCAGATCGTGCCGGGCGTAGGGTTTGATCTGCGGGTAGAGGGTCTGCATCGCGCACTCCGTGTGAGGATTAAGTCTGCCGTTGGGCATCATAAACCTGAATTGCGCTTTGAGCATGCCCTCGTACTGTCGAGCGTCAACGTTCGCTCAATCACCGAATAAACATATCTACCGCATGCGGGCCAAGCGCAGGGACATAGTCACTGGGCCATTTACTGCTTATAGGCTCATCATGACCTTGGATAAGGAAAACAGCATCGCCTACGCGCTGATTGCCGAGAAAACCCCCGAATGGATGAAAACCGCGCCGCCATCTAGCCATGCCCTGATGAAACAGGTGATCAGCGACCATGCGATTACATTGCAACAGGCTTGCCAGGCTGAACCGGCCATTGCCAAGGCACTGGCAACCGAGCACGCGCGCGTGCAGGCCGCTGCGGTTGAGGTGCAGGCCCTGTACAAGAACCTGCCGGGCCTGAAAGCATTCGCCAGCGAACAGTTGAACACCGCCATCAAAGACACCTTCGGCCTCGAGGTGGATGTCAGCAACCACTATCTGCTGGACGTCAGGCACCTCGACCAGCAACCGGGGCAGGACCTGAGGGCTTACAAACAGGCCACCCATTCCTTGCTGGAAAGTGCGCTGCGAAACTTCGAAGCCAGTGCGGCCGAGCCCGGGGGGATGGATAACGCCGATGCCCTGCTCAAGAAGTCGGTCATCCTCGACGCCAAAGGCTTCACGGGCACAGTACCGATCCCCAATGCCCTCGACATCGCACCCGAGCGTTTTGCCCGCTTGTGCCGCGAGTTGGACATCGGTGGCCAATACCAGGCAAAACTGCACGCCATTCACTACAGCGACATCGAGACCGGCGCGACCAACCAGACGGCCTACGAAAAAATTGCAGAGCTCGAACGCTGCCTCTTCATCCAAAGCCTGCACCTTGCCCGGCTACACAACGACATCAGCCATAGCTTCTATGAGGCAGCCCTGGCGCTGCCTCTGGACGCTCCGGTGCAATCACCCACCCTGACGTTCAGTGTCCTTTCGCTGTGGGATGTGCAACTGACGCGCCTGCGCCTGTTTGAATACAGGCCAAGCGGAGGGAAAGCCTCGGTGGCGCTTTACGTTCCCGGCGACGCCGAGACACCGCTGAAAGCGTTCGCATCACAGACAGAGGCCGAGCTATGGCTGCGTGATCGCGTGCTCGACAGAACCGATTACCTCGAACACTGCATGAAGGAACGCGACAAGGCCCTCCTGCAGACCAAGTTGCTGGACAGGCTGATGCCTTACACGTTGACGGTGAAAGGCACTCACGAACGTACCGCAGACCCTCACGCGGCGTTGCACCTGCAAGCGCGGCAGTTGAACGGCTCCCTGTTGCAAGGCCTGGTCACGGAAAAAGTCTTCCGCCATGAGGAAGACGCAGCCTTCCATGCCATTCCGACGAGCCTGATCGATACTGTCAGCGCGGTGTCTTACCGGGAGCACTTGCTGCAAAAAGCCCTGACTGCGCTCAACATAGCCGGTTTCTTCTTACCCGTCGTCGGCGAGGTCATGCTGGGTGTATGCGCCTTGCAACTGGCTAATGAGGTCTACGAAGGCATCGAAAGCTGGGCCCATGATGATCAACAGCAGGCGTATCAATACCTGTTGGACGTGGTGACGAACGTGGCTGAGATGGCAGCGTTCACCCTGGCCATAAACGCCGTCGGAGGCGGTTTGGGCGCGGCTATCGGCGGGGCGGCCGAGCCAGCGCCTTTGCCTGAGCCCATCCCGGTGGAAACACCTTCATTCATCGAAGAGCTCGACGATGTGGAGCTTCCCGAGGGCCAGACCAAACTGTGGCGCGCCGACCTTGCACCCTACGCCCAACCAATCGACCTACCCGATACTCTCCAACCCGACAGCCTGGGGCTGCGTCATCATCAGGGCAGAAGCTGGCTGATAATCGACGGTCAGGCCTACTCGATCACGCGCTCAGCCGAAGGCGATGGTTACCGCATCGAACATCCCACCCGTCCAGATGCCTATCAGCCACCTCTGCGCCACAATGGCGCCGACATCTGGTTACATCCATTGGACCGCCCCGAACAATGGCAGGTAAGTCAACTGCTGGGCCGCTCGGGAGTACGCCATGAGCAGATCGACAGCAACACCGCTCTGCGCCTCTTGAACATAAGCGGCATCAGCGAGGATGCCTTGCGCACAGTACTCTGCGATAACCAGCGCTTGCCTGGCCAACTGGACGACACCTTTGCCCGCTTCAAGCTGTACCAGGCCATAGAGCAGGCCAACGACTCGGCACCACCTGGGGAGATCCAGCGCGAGTTCCAGCAGAAGTATCAGCGTTTTCCCACAAGCCGGGCGCCTGGTGCCGAAATGATACGTACGCGCTATCCGCAGCTTCCCTCCCCCGTCATCGATGAACTGCTGGGTAATGCCACCGCTGCCGAACTGGGCGAACTGGGCAATGGCAAGGTGCCCAGGCGCCTTGCCGATGAAGTACGCCTGCTGCAGCAGCAGATCAGGCTCAATCGCGCTTACGAAGGGCTGTACCTGGACCGTTTGCGCAATTGGGACACCGATCGCTTGGCACTGCGCACCCTTGAGCAGTTACCTGGCTGGCCAGCGGATATCAGCTTTACCCTGGAACAGCGCCTGTACTCACCCAGCCAACGTTTCCGCATCGGCCCCGACGATGCTTCGCCAGGCCCCACGATTATCAGTGCTCAGGCCGGCTATATACGGGTGCGCAGCGAAAGCCCCGATGCACCGCTGAACGCCCACACCTCGTTGTACGGAGCGTTATTCGAAGCGCTCAGCGAAGCACAGCGCGTGGCACTCGGCATCGACGACGAGCACGCACTCAAGGCAATGGTTCAACAGGCCGCCCCGTTACCGCGCGCTGCTCTGAGGCAGGTACTGGGGATGCAGCCGGTGGCCCCCGATTTCCGATCGCCGATGCGCTTGGCCAACGGACGTATAGGCTATCCCTTGGGCGGGACTCGCCCGCGCAACAGCAGTATTTCACGACAAACGCTGCTCGCCAGGATCAGGCAGGTCGGCCTGTACGCTCCCCTGCCGCGCTCCGCCGAAGAGACGTTGGCTGTACTGGAAAGTCGTAATCTCGACCGCACGGCCATCAACCACCAACTCGACAACCTGCTGGAACAACGCAGTCAACTGCAGTCCAGCCTCAGCAACTGGCGGCAGAGGGTGGCCGTACTGCCCGATCAGAGCGCTGCCGACTTCGATCAATTGGCCAATGCGATCACGCAGCATTGGTATGATCACGCCTTTGCAGCAGATGGCACCGTGACTACGCCCCTGCGCCTTGAGCGGTTGTCGCTGTTGGATTTTCCTCTTGATTTACCTGCGTTCTTCACGACAGCGGTCAGGGACCTGCAACTGCACGAAACCCAACCTGAACGCTACGAAAGCGTGCGCGAACACACGCCGCGCCTGAACAGCATGCTGCGGCAATTCGCCAACCTGAGAACACTCGAGATCAGCCGCGCTTATCGGCAAGAAGCGCCACCTTCACCGTTCTTGTTCAGCTTGCCGCTGATCGCAGAGCAGCTGCCCTTGTTGCAGGCGTTGAGCCTGACCCACCAGAACATCCAGGTTTCCCTAGCAGATACCGAAAGCCTTGTGGGCCTCGCCGACCTTCGCCACCTGGACCTCAGCGGCAATCGCTTATCCGACGACAATCCACCCGACTTCAGCCGGTTGAGGCTGACTTATCTGGGTTTGGACAACATGCAGCTTGAACACTGGCCAGACGGGCTGTCCTACAACACCGTGTCGCGCATGCAACAGATTTCCCTTCAAAATAACCAGATCACGTTGCTTCCTCACTTCCTGCAGGAAAGAGTTCACGGCATTCCCGAACATCCTCAAGTGCTCCTGCAAGGCAATCCCATCAGTTATGACCATATGTTGGCAGTGATGCTCGACCAGTACGGTTTGGGGGCGCACTTGGAGTGGGACCAACCCGATGATTTCCGTGAGCTTCTGGCTCAACATCTGGAACGGCGTCAGCAACTGCACGACTATCTGGACAATTACGTCAATGCCTCCTCCTCCACCACATCAATCAGCCAGGCAGTGCTGGCCGGCAGAATGCGCATCGCTACGGCACTCAGGCAGTTCTGGAGTAGCCAGGAAATCCGGCGGCTAAGCACCCCGCTGCGCTTGTCAGGTGTTGCATTGGAGTTGTTCCCAGCGCGGTTACCCGCGTTCTTCACCGAACGTGTCAACAACCTCAGCCTCGAAAATATCAGCGGTACCACCACGCAACTGCAAGGCCTGCTCAGTCACTTCCCGCAGATGACTAGCTTGACCCTGGAAAATTACGTGCGGGCACAACAAGATTTGCCGAATGCGCTGCAGCAGGCCCCGCAGCTTACCTACCTGGCACTGCGCTATACCGGCCTGGAGGTCAATCAGGACTTCATGGATGCATTGGCGCCACTGGGCAGGCTCGAAATACTGGACCTCAGCAACAACCGCGTTGGCACGATTACCGAGGCACCACGGACACTCACGCGCCTGCGGCGTCTCGACCTCAACGACATGCACCTTGACCAATGGCCAGCCTGGGTAGATGACCTGTTACCACTGGAAATGCTGGATCTGAGCGATAACCAAATCACGGAGCTACCCGCCCACATCTGGCAGAACCTCAACAACCCCGTGCTCGTCAGCACACTGAGTATGGAAGGGAACCCGCTGACAGCCGAAATGGTTCATCGCGCACGTGCATCATCGGAAAGCCGCAGCAGCTTCACGTTAAGGTTCGATGCCCCTGACGTATGGGACGAGGCGCTGTTCAACGAGTTTCTCGAAACCGATTCGCGCTTGCTCATCGACGACACCCCCCGGCTCACGGACTGGCTCCTGGCTTCAGAGGTGGAGAACGACGCCTTGCGCGACACCTGGGAACAACTTGAGCAATCGGGTGATGCCCAGGACCTGCTCGCCTTGGTGGGCCGGCTGAGAAACGCGTCCACCTACCGCAGCGAGGACACCCGCGTGGAGTTCTGCGCGCGGGTGCGCAAGGTACTGGTCAGAGCATGGCTCCACCCTGATGAACGGGCTCTTTTCAATATCCAGGCCAATGAAGCCCTGACAAAAGAAGATGGTAGCCACACCTGCCATGACGGCGCACTGCTGACGTTCAAGAATATCGAGTTCTACATTGCCAACGAGCAGTTGCACTTCGACGGCACGGACAACGAGGCCAACCTTTACCGTGAACTTCGCCGCCTGTATCGCCTGCATAAGGTAGATGAGGTGGCCACGCGCGAAGCCGGCGACCGGGATGTCGCCGAGGTGCGCCTGACGTACCTGCGCGAACTGAACGGTCCACTTCAGCTTGGGCAGCCTGTCGACCGGCTACTTTACGCGATCAATCCGAGTATCGAGGAATTGATCGATGCCGAGCTGCAGGTTCAGCGTGGCGAGCACGGCGAGGAGTTCCTGCGCTTTGCCGCCGCCAACGAAGTGTGGGTCCAGCACTTGCGCCAGTTTCATGAGGAGCGTTTCGCGCAGATAGAAAGCGATTACCGGGACCAGGTCATGGATTTGCAGGACCGCAACCCGGATCGTCCCCTGGATTCGCTGACTGAAGCGTTCAATGCCCTGGAAACACGGCGGCAAGCCCGCGAATCCCGTCTTATCCGCGAACTCACCGCCTTCGCCGACCCTGATCGCAGGCCACGCTCTTCGAGTGAATGACCGGGGTTAACGACCGTAGCGCTCACGCCCCCATGCCAATGTCGTTTCAAGTAACTTGCGCAGCACCTGCTGGGTGTTCTGCGCAAGTTCTTCGCGATAGGCGAATGGCTCGCGCTCTTCCATGTAAGTGCTTTGAGCAAGCTCCAACTGCACTGCGTGGATGTGATCCTGCGGGTTACCGTAATGCCGGGTGATGTGGCCGCCCTTGAAGCGCCCGTTCAGCACATGGCTGTAGGCGGGTGCCTGCGCACAAACGCCACGCAGCCGTTCGGCCAGATCAGGATCGCAACTGGCACCGTTGAACGTACCCAGGTTGAAGTCCGGTAACTTGCCGTCGAACAGGTGCGGGATCAGCGAGCGGATCGAGTGGGCATCCCACAGCAGTGCGTAGCCGAACTCATCGCGCAGGCGCACCAGTTCATCCTGAATGGCCTGGTGATACGGTCGCCAGATCTGCTCAAGGTAGGTCTTGCGCTCGTCGGCGGACGGCACCTGCCCCTCCTTGAACAGCGGCTCGCCCTCGAACAGCGTGGCCGGATACAAGCCCGTGGTCGCGCCAGCGTACAGCGGTTTGTCGTCATCCGGCCGGTTCAGGTCGATTACGAAACGCGAATACTCCGCCGCCACAACGCTGGCTCCCAGTTCGCGGGCGAAGTCGTAAAGGCGCGGGATATGCCAGTCGGTATCGGGCAGGCTGCGCGCCTGCTCGACCAGGCCATCGCGCACAGCTGGGGTCAGTTTCAGGCCCGCGTGGGGCATGCTGATCAACAGGGGCAAACGGCCCTGGTGGAAACTCAGTACCTTGTCCATCTTGCCTCGCTCAGTTGGATATCTCGTGGCCCTTGCGCACCACTCGCTTGGGCAGGTCGCCGCCCAGCCAGTAGGCCAGGTCAGCGGGACGGGCGATCTGCCAGGCGACGAAGTCCGCCGCCTTGCCGGCTTCCAGCGTGCCGTGGCTGTGGCCAAGGCCCAGCGCCGTGGCGGCATGGGTTGTGACGCCGGCCAGGGCTTCTTCCGGGGTCATGCGGAACAGCGTGCAGCCCATGTTCAGCATCAGCCGCAGGGATAACCCGGGCGAAGTACCCGGGTTGAGGTCGCTGGCCAGGGCAATCTTCACGCCGTGGCGGCGCAGCGCATCCATCGGCGGCAGCTGAGTTTCGCGCAGGAAATAGAAGGCGCCCGGCAGCAGCACGGCAACCGTGCCAGCGGCGGCCATGGCAATTGCGTCTTCCTCGGTCATGAACTCCAGGTGGTCGGCCGACAGCGCCTGGTAGCGTGCTGCCAGGCTGGAGCCATGCAACGAGGACAGCTGCTCGGCATGCAGCTTCACTGGCAGGCCCAGTTCCTGCGCCTTGATGAACACCTTTTCGACTTGTACCGGGGAGAACGCCAGGTGTTCGCAGAAGGCGTCCACCGCATCCACCAGGCCTTCCGCGGCCAGAGCCGGCAGCATCTCGTCACAGACGTGCGCAATGTAGTCGTCCGCCCGGCCGGCGTATTCCGGCGGCAAGGCATGGGCGGCCAGGCAGGTGGCGCGCACCGCCAACGGCAGCTCGTCGGCCAGCCGCCGGGCTACACGCAGCATCTTGCGCTCATTGGCCAAGTCCAGGCCATAGCCGGACTTGACCTCAAGGGTGGTCACGCCATCGCGCATCAACGCCTGGACCCGCTGGCGAGCACTGGCGAACAGCTCATCCTCGCTGGCCGCGCGGGTGGCCCGCACGGTGCTGGCGATACCGCCGCCCTGGGCGGCGATCTCGGCATAGCTGACGCCCTGCAGGCGCTGCTCGAACTCGCCGCTGCGGTTGCCACCGAACACCGCATGGGTGTGGCAGTCAATCAGCCCCGGGGTGACCCAGGCGCCGCCCAGGTCCACCGTGCGGTCAACGTCGAACGGCTGCAACTCGGTGCGTTGGCCAATCCACTCGATAAGCCCGGCACTGGTGACGATGGCCGCATCCTCGATGATCGAGTAACGGCCCTCGGCCATGGTTGCCGCGTGGCAGTGCTGCCAGAGGGTTCTCATGTGCAATCTCCTTGACTAGCGGTGCAGCTCGACCGGTACGTGCTTGCCTGCGCGCGGCTTGCACCACAGCAGGTAGGACGCCACCAGGAACACCACCCAGACCACACCGACCAGCAAGGCCGCCTGGGTATCCGGGAAGTAACCGAGCACACCGAAAATGAACACCATGAAGGCGATGGCCATGGCCGGGCCATAGGGCCAGAACGGTACCGGGAACTTCAGCTGGGCCGCCTCTTCACGGCTCATGCTGCGGCGCATGGCCACCTGGGTGACCAGGATCATCAGCCACACCCACACGGTGGCGAAGGTCGCGATGGATGCGATCAGCAGGAACACGTTTTCCGGGATCAGGTAGTTGAGCAACACCCCGACCAGCAACGCCGCGCCCATGACCACCACGGTCATCCATGGCACACCGTGCTTGGACAACTTGCCAAAGCTGCGCGGCGCGTGGCCTTGCTGGGCCAGGCCATACATCATGCGGCCGGCACCGAAGATGTCGCTGTTGATCGCCGAAATCGCGGCCGAGATCACCACGATGTTCAGCACGGCAGCGGCCGAACCGATGCCCAGGTTGCTGAAAATCTGCACGAACGGGCTGCCCTCGCTGCCAATCTGCGGCCACGGGTACAGGCACATCAGCACGAACAGGGTGAGCACGTAGAACAGCAGGATGCGCAGGGGCACGGCGTTGATCGCCTTGGGGATGACGCGCTGCGGATCTTTGGCTTCACCGGCGGTGACGCCGATGATCTCGATGCCGCCGAAGGCGAACATCACCACGGCGAAGGAGGCGATCAGGCCGCCGATGCCATTGGGCATGAAGCCGCCATGCTCGATCAGGTTACTGATACCCACCGCATGTTCGCCACTCACCTGACTGAAGCCGAAGGCCATGATGCCGAGGCCGGCCAGGATCATCGCCACGATGGCGCCGACCTTGAGCAGCGACAGCCAGAATTCCATTTCGCCGAAGACCTTGACGTTGCACAGGTTGAGGCCGCCGATCACGAAGACGATGCCCAGCACCCAGATCCAGCGGGCCACTTCGGGGAACCAGAAGCCCATGTAGATACCGAAGGCGGTAATGTCGGCGATGGCGACGATGACCATCTCGAAGGCGTAGGTCCAGCCGAGGATGAAGCCGGCCATGGGGCCGAGGTAGGTGGTGGCATAGTGGCCAAAGGAGCCGGCCACCGGGTTGTGCACGGCCATTTCGCCGAGGGCGCGCATGACCATGAACACCGCAGCGCCACCGATCAGGTAGGCCAGCAGCACAGCC
>NZ_BCAZ01000071.1:0-19705 GCF_001320205.1 Pseudomonas sp. NBRC 111123 | reverse complement strand
GCACCACAGGTTTCGAAGCCTGTGGTGCACCTGTGGGAGCGGGTTTACCCGCGAAAGGGCCGTAACAGGAGAAACACTGCACCCCAAAAGTCGAGTCGATCTGTCGCGCCCCTATCTGGCACGAGCGTGTTAGCCTAACCGGCTACCTCTGACAAGAAGACTGACCTTTCAAGGGAATGCAGCTTGATGACGCAAACTCAACCCACCACGCCAGATGACCAGCATCTGCAACGCAACCTGACCAACCGCCACATCCAGCTGATCGCCATCGGCGGCGCCATCGGCACCGGCCTGTTCATGGGCTCGGGCAAGACCATCAGCCTGGCGGGCCCATCGATCATCTTCGTCTACATGATCATCGGCTTCATGCTGTTCTTCGTCATGCGCGCCATGGGCGAACTGCTGCTGTCGAACCTCAACTACAAGTCGTTCATCGACTTCTCCGCCGACCTGCTCGGCCCCTGGGCCGGCTACTTCACCGGCTGGACCTACTGGTTCTGCTGGGTGGTCACCGGCATTGCCGACGTGGTCGCCATCGCAGCCTACACGCAGTTCTGGTTCCCCGAACTACCGCAGTGGATACCGGCGCTGACTTGCGTCGCCGTGCTGCTGTCGCTGAACCTGGTCACCGTGAAGATGTTTGGCGAAATGGAATTCTGGTTCGCCCTGATCAAGATCATCGCCATCCTCGGCCTGGTCGCCACCGGCCTGTATATGGTCATCACAGGCTTCACCTCGCCCAGCGGTCGCACCGCCCAGCTGGCCAACCTGTGGAACGACGGTGGCATGTTCCCCAACGGCCTGATGGGCTTCTTCGCCGGTTTCCAGATTGCCGTTTTTGCTTTCGTGGGCATCGAGCTGGTGGGCACCACGGCTGCTGAAGCGAAGAACCCCGAGCGCACCCTGCCGCGGGCGATCAACTCGATCCCGGTGCGGATCATCGTGTTCTACGTGCTGGCACTGATCGCGATCATGGCGGTGACACCATGGCGCGACGTGGTACCGGGCAAGAGCCCGTTCGTGGAGCTGTTCGTGCTGGCCGGCCTGCCGGCGGCGGCGAGCATCATCAACTTCGTGGTGCTGACCTCGGCGGCCTCGTCGGCCAACAGCGGGGTGTTCTCCACCAGCCGCATGCTCTACGGCCTGTCCCAGGAAGGCGATGCACCCAAGGCGTTCGAGAAGCTGTCGAGCCGCTCGGTGCCAGCCAACGGGCTGTTTTTCTCCTGCGCCTGCCTGCTGTTGGGTGCGGTGCTGATCTACCTGGTACCGAACGTGATCGAAGCCTTCACCTTGGTAACCACCGTTTCGGCAGTGCTGTTCATGTTCGTGTGGACACTGATCCTGCTGTCGTACCTGAAGTACCGCAAGCACCGCGACGCGTTGCACCAGGCGTCGAACTACAAGATGCCGGGCGGGCGCTTCATGTGCTACGTGTGCCTGGCGTTTTTCGCCTTCATCCTGGTGCTGCTGAGCCTGGAAGCAGATACCCGCTCGGCGCTGCTGGTCACGCCCATCTGGTTCGTGTTGCTGGCAGTGACCTACCAGTTCGTGCGTAGCAGGCGCCATCCGCGCTCGGCTGTGCGCAACGGCTGACGCTGATTGGGGCCGCTGTGCGGCCCCAATGCTGTGCACACAAATCCCTGTAGCACCAATCTGGATCCAACCAACGCCCCAACACCTCGCACAACCCCTCTATTACGCACTCTCTGCCATTAGGCACACCCCTTGCAACGCCCCTCCCCGCTTGGCCAACACCCAAAAAAACTCAGCGGAGAGAGCACATGAAGCGTCGCAGTCTGATCAAGGCGTTTACCCTCAGCGCATCAATCGCGGCGATGGGCCTGAGCTGGAGCATCCAGGCCGCCGAAACCATCAAGGTGGGCATCCTGCATTCGCTGTCGGGCACCATGGCGATCTCCGAGACGTCGCTCAAGGACATGGCGCTGATGACCATCGACGAGATCAACGCCAAAGGCGGGGTCAACGGCAAGATGCTCGAACCGGTGGTGGTCGACCCGGCCTCCAACTGGCCGCTGTTCGCTGAAAAGAGCCGCCAGCTACTGACCCAGGACAAGGTCGCGGTGGTGTTCGGCTGCTGGACTTCGGTATCGCGCAAATCCGTGCTGCCGGTGTTCGAAGAGCTCAACGGCCTGCTGTTCTATCCGGTGCAGTACGAAGGTGAAGAGATGTCGCCGAACGTGTTCTACACCGGCGCCGCGCCCAACCAGCAAGCGATCCCGGCCGTCGAGTACCTCATGAGCGAGGACGGCGGCAGCGCCAAGCGCTTCTTCCTGCTGGGCACCGACTACGTCTACCCGCGCACCACCAACAAGATCCTGCGCGCCTTCCTGCACAGCAAGGGCGTGGCCGACAAGGACATCGAAGAGGTGTACACGCCGTTCGGTCACGCCGATTACCAGACCATCGTCGCCAACATCAAGAAGTTCTCCGCCGGCGGCAAGACTGCGGTCATCTCCACCGTCAACGGCGACTCCAACGTGCCGTTCTACAAGGAACTGGCCAACCAGGGCCTGAAGGCCACCGACGTACCCGTGGTGGCGTTCTCGGTCGGTGAAGAAGAGCTGCGTGGCATCGACACCAAGCCGCTGGTAGGTCACCTGGCAGCGTGGAACTACTTCGAGTCGGTGGATAACCCGGTCAACCAGAAGTTCGTCGCTGACTGGAAGGCCTACGCCAAGGCCAAGGGCCTGCCGGGCGCCGACAAGGCGGTGACCAACGACCCGATGGAAGCTACCTACGTGGGCATCCACATGTGGGCCCAGGCCGCCGAGAAGGCCAAGTCCACCGACGTCGACAAGGTCCGCGACGCCTTGGCCGGGCAGACCTTCAAGGCACCGTCGGGCTTCACCCTGACCATGGACAAGACCAACCACCACCTGCACAAGCCGGTGATGATCGGCGAGATCCAGGATGACGGGCAGTTCAGCGTGGTCTGGGAGACCGAGCAGCCGCTGCGGGCACAGCCATGGAGCCCGTTCATTCCGGGCAACGACAAGCGGCCTGACTATGCAGTGAAAGGTAACTGAGTGCATTGGGGCTGCTTTGCAGCCCTTTCGCGGATAAATCCGCGCCTACAAGGGCTGCGCAGAACCTGTAGGAGCGGATTTATCCGCGATGAATCCACCGCCGATTTCCAGGACTGCCCGAATGCTCAGACTCCTGCTCATTTTATTCCTGCTGCTACCCCTGGCCACCCAGGCCAGCGAGGGCGAATTTTTCCTCACCGCCAAGCCCGCCGAGCAGGCCAGCCTGCTCGAAGGCTGGGCGGCGCAACCCGATGCCGCACGCCTGCCATTGCTGCAAAACCTGCGCGAGGGCCGCATCGCCACCGACGACACGCGCAAGGTGCGCCTGAACAACCGCCTGCGTGGCCTGATCGACAACGCCCTGGCCAGCCACCAACTGCTCAGCGACAACAGCGCGACCCGCCTGGCTGCCGCCCAGCAACTGCAAAAGAGCGCGCAACCGGCGCAGATGGCCTTCCTCGACCGGCGCTTCGCCAGTGAACCGGACGCTGCCGTGCATGCCGCCCTCGGCCTGGCACTGGCCAACCTGCAACTGGGCGCCAGCGAGCCAGCGGTGCGCCTGGCTGCCGTGCGCCTGCTCGGCGAAACCGGTGACCCGCTAGCCCGTACCCGCCTCGAAGCCCTGCTGCAACCTGATGCCGAGAGCGACCCCGGCGTGCGTACCGCCGCCGAAACCAGCCTGGCCCAGGTCAAGCGCAAGCTGCTGATCGGCGAACTGCTTGGCCAGGCCTTCAGCGGCCTGTCGCTGGGCTCGATCCTGCTGCTGGCAGCGCTGGGCCTGGCGATCACCTTCGGCTTGCTGGGGGTGATCAACATGGCCCATGGCGAGATGCTCATGCTGGGTGCCTACAGCACCTACATGGTCCAGGTGCTGCTGCAGCGCTACGCCCCCAGCGCCATCGAGTTCTACCCGCTGATCGCCCTGCCGGTGGCCTTCGCGGTCAGCGCCGGCGTCGGCATGGCCTTGGAACGCACGGTGATCCGCCACCTCTACGGCCGCCCGCTGGAGACACTGCTGGCCACTTGGGGCATCAGCCTGATCCTGATCCAGGCCATTCGCCTGCTGTTCGGCGCGCAGAACGTCGAAGTCAGCAACCCGGCCTGGCTGTCCGGCGGTATCCAACTGCTGCCGAACCTGGTGCTGCCCTACAACCGCCTGGTGATCATCGGCTTCGCCCTGGCTGTGGTGCTGCTGACCTGGCTGCTGCTCAACCGCACGCGGCTGGGCCTGAACGTGCGCGCAGTCACCCAGAACCGCAACATGGCCGCCTGCTGCGGCGTCTCCACCGGGCGTGTCGACATGCTTGCCTTCGGCCTCGGCTCTGGCATCGCCGGCCTTGGCGGCGTGGCCCTGAGCCAGGTCGGCAACGTCGGCCCGGACCTGGGCCAGAGCTACATCATCGACTCGTTCCTGGTGGTGGTGCTCGGTGGTGTCGGGCAACTGGCCGGTAGCCTCTGGGCAGCGTTCGGCCTCGGCATCGCCAACAAGCTGCTGGAGCCGCAGATCGGTGCGGTGCTCGGCAAGATCCTCATCCTTGCGTTGATCATTCTGTTCATCCAGAAGCGCCCGCAAGGCCTGTTCGCCCTCAAGGGACGGGTAATCGACTGATGAACCAGCCACTGCTTGTCACTGCTACGCAAAAAGCCGGGCCACGGCTGTCGCTGGCCATTGGCGCGGCTGTCGTCCTGTTGCTGGTGGCCTTGCCGCTGCTGTCGCTGCTGCCGGCTGATCACTCGCTGCACGTCTCGGCCTACACCCTGACGCTGGTCGGCAAGATCCTTTGCTACGCCATCGTCGCGCTCGCACTGGACCTGGTCTGGGGCTATGCCGGGTTGCTGTCGCTGGGCCACGGCCTGTTCTTCGCCCTCGGCGGTTACGCCATGGGCATGTACCTGATGCGCCAGGCGGCCGGTGACGGCCTGCCGGGGTTCATGACCTTTCTGTCGTGGACCGAGCTGCCCTGGTACTGGGCCGGTACCCAGCACTTCGCCTGGGCTCTGTGCCTGGTGGTCTTGGCACCTGGCCTTTTGGCGCTGGTGTTTGGCTTCTTTGCCTTCCGCTCGCGGATCAAGGGCGTGTACTTCTCGATCATGACCCAGGCCCTGACCTTCGCCGGCATGCTGCTGTTCTTCCGCAACGAGACCGGCTTTGGCGGCAACAACGGTTTCACCAGCTTCCGCACCATTCTGGGCTTCGACATCGCCGCCCAAGGCACCCGCGCGGTGTTGTTCCTGCTCACCGTGGGCCTGCTGTTGGCCAGCCTGTACCTGTGCTGGCGCCTGACCCAAAGCAAGTTCGGCCGCCTGCTCACCGCCGTGCGCGACGCCGAAAACCGCCTGATGTTCTGCGGCTACGACCCACGTGGCTTCAAGCTGCTGGTGTGGGTGCTCAGCGCTGTGCTGTGCGGCCTGGCCGGGGCGCTGTACGTGCCGCAGGTGGGCATCATCAACCCCAGCGAAATGTCGCCGACCAACTCCATCGAAGCCGCCGTATGGGTAGCCTTGGGCGGGCGCGGCACCTTGATCGGCCCGCTGCTCGGCGCCGGCCTGGTCAATGGCATGAAGAGCTGGTTCACCGTGGCCTTCCCGGAGTTCTGGCTATTCTTCCTCGGCGCGCTGTTCATCCTTGTCACCCTGTACCTGCCCAAGGGCGTGGTCGGCCTGTTGAAGAAAAGGAGCCAGCCATGAGAGGCGTGCCCCCGGTACATCCCGAATTCATGCTTGAACCGGTATTCGACAACCTCGGCAGCGGCCGCGAAGCGATCGGCCTGGGCCAAACCCGCAAGGCCGGCCTCGACACCCGCCACGGCACGGTGCTGAGCCTTGAGGACATCAGTGTCAGCTTCGACGGCTTCAAGGCCCTCAACGCGCTGAACCTGTACATCGGCGTTGGCGAACTGCGCTGCATCATCGGCCCCAACGGCGCCGGCAAGACCACGATGATGGACGTGATCACCGGCAAGACCCGCCCCGACACCGGCAGCGCCTTCTTTGGCGACACCCTCGACCTGACCCGCATGAGCGAGTACCAGATCGCCCAGGCGGGTATCGGCCGCAAGTTCCAGAAGCCCACGGTGTTCGAGGCGCTGACCGTGTTCGAGAACCTGGAGCTGGCACTGAAGGCCGACAAGTCGGTGTGGGCCAGCCTGGCTGCGCGCCTTGGCGGCGAACAGCGCCAGCGCATCGAAGAAGTGCTGACCACCTTGCGCCTGCTGCCCCTGGCCCAACGCCAGGCAGGCCTGCTGTCACACGGGCAGAAGCAGTTCCTCGAGATCGGCATGCTGCTGGTGCAGGAGCCGCAACTGCTGTTGCTCGACGAACCGGTGGCGGGCATGACCGATGCCGAGACCGAATTCACCGCCGAGCTGTTCAAGGGCCTGGCCGGCACGCATTCGCTGATGGTGGTGGAGCATGACATGGGTTTCGTCGGCAGCATCGCCGACCACGTGACCGTGCTGCACCAGGGCAGTGTGCTGGCGGAAGGCTCGCTGGAACAGGTGCAGGCAGATGAGCGGGTGGTCGAGGTGTACCTGGGCCGCTAGACATGGATACCTGTGCCGGCTTTTTCGCGGGCAAGCCCGCTCCCAAGGTTCGGTGCAGGCCTCGAAAACTGCGCAGTCCCTGTGGGAGCGGGTTCACCCGCGAAAGGGCCGGCACAGGCAACGAAGATTTCCCAGGAACCCAACATGCTAAAGATCGACACCCTGCACCAGTACTACGGCGGCAGCCACATCCTGCGCGGCCTGTCCTTCGAAGCCAAGGTCGGCGAAGTTACCTGCCTGCTCGGCCGCAACGGCGTGGGCAAGACCACCCTGCTGCGCTGCCTCATGGGGCTGGTGCCAGCCCGCGACGGCAGCGTCGAGTGGGAAGGCAAGCCGATCACCACACTCAAGCCCCAGCAGCGGGTCCACGCCGGGATCGCCTACGTGCCCCAGGGCCGCGAGATCTTCCCGCGCCTGACCGTCGAAGAAAACCTGCTGATGGGCCTGTCGCGTTTCCCGGCCCGCGAAGCGCGGGAAGTACCTGCATTCATCTACGAGCTGTTCCCGGTGCTGGAGCAGATGAAGCAACGCCGTGGCGGCGATTTGTCTGGCGGCCAGCAGCAACAGTTGGCCATCGGCCGCGCACTGGCCAGCCGCCCTCGGTTGCTGATCCTCGACGAGCCGACCGAAGGCATCCAGCCCTCGGTGATCAAGGAAATCGGCGCGGTGATCCGGCGCCTGGCAGAACGTGGCGACATGGCGATCCTGCTGGTCGAGCAGTTCTATGACTTCGCCGAAGAACTGGCCGACCAATACCTGGTCATGGCCCGTGGCGAGATCATCCAGCGCGGCCGCGGTGAAAACATGCAAGCCGAAGGTGTGCGCGGGCTGGTAACCATTTAATCTGCCACCAACGACCCTGCGAGACGCTGTCATGAGTTACCAAATCCGCGACGCCCTGCCCGCCGATGTGCCGGGCATCCTCGACATCTACAACGACGCCGTGCGCAACACCACGGCAATCTGGAACGAAACCCCGGTGGACCTGGGCAACCGCCAGGCCTGGTTCGAAGCACGGGCACAGCAGGGGTATCCGATCCTGGTGGCGGTGGATGAGAGTGGTGTGCTCGGTTATGCATCGTTTGGCGACTGGCGGCCATTCGAAGGTTTCCGCCTGACCGTGGAACACTCGGTGTACATCCGCGGCGACCAGCGCGGCCAGGGCCTGGGGCCAGTGCTGATGGCGGCGCTGATCGAGCGTGCGCGTGGGTGCGGCAAGCACGTGATGGTCGCGGCCATCGAGAGCGGCAATGCCGCGTCGGTGCGCATTCATGAGCGGCTGGGCTTCGTGGTGACCGGGCAGATGCCGCAGGTTGGGGTGAAGTTTGGCCGCTGGCTGGACCTGACCTTCATGCAACTGGTACTGAACCCAGGTGCTGACCCAACCTGAAATGCGGCCCCTTGTAGGAGCGGCCTGGCCGGGGCGAGGCCGCTCCTACAAGGGGACCAGGCAACTCGGCTTACATCTGGGTAAACCTGCCCAGCCGCTGCCTGAGCATGCTGTTCTCGCTGCGCAGCTGCTGCACTTCCTGCAATAACTCCAGGGCCAGCGCCACCCCTTCCCACTCCAGTTCCAGCTCCTGATGCAGCTTCGCCGCGCGCTTGGCCAAGAGCGGCGCCTGATCGTCGAACAGCCAGTCCTCCGGCGTTCGCCCCGAAGGCTCGACAATGCCGTGTTCGACGATCTCGATCACGTAGTCAGCCGTGATGTCGGCTTCCTGACACAGGGTACGCATGTCCAGTTGAACGATCAGGGTGCTGCTCATGATCACTTACTCCATTGTGTCCTCGGGTCGAACGCCGCTTTCTCGGAAAGCTGGGTCCACAGTTCACGGGTAGCAGCGTCGGACGCTGGTGGCATGACCACTTTCAACTGCGCGTAAAGGTTGCCGCGCTCGCCGTTCTTGTTGGCCAGGCCCATACCCGGTACGCGCAGGCGCTGGCCGCTCTGGCTGTCGGGGCGGATGGTCAGGTTGATCTTGCCGGTCAGGGTCGGCACCGCCACCTTGGTGCCCAGGGCTGCCTCCCACGGCGCCAGCGGCACGGTGATGATCAGGTCATGCCCTTCGACATCGAATAGCGGATGCGGTGCCATGCGCACGGTCAGGAACAGGTCGCCGTTGGCGCCGCCGCCAACACCGGGCGCGCCCTGGCCCTTGAGGCGGATGCGCTCGCCGTCGGTGACCCCGGCCGGGATCTTCACGTTCAGGGTCTTGGTGGTGAACCCAGTGCGCTGCCCGGCCGCATTGGTTTGCGGTACCTGGAAACTGATCTGCTTGGATTCCTTGCTCAGGGTTTCTTCCAGGAAGATCGCCAGTTCCAGTTCCACGTCCTGCCCTCGCCTGCCGGCGCTGCGTTGTTGTTGCCGAGCACCGCCACCGAACGGGTTACCGCCGCGGGCACCGAAGATCGAGCTGAAAAAGTCAGAGAAGTCGCCGCCCTCGAAGCCTGCGCCAGCTGCGCCTGCGCCGCCACGGCTCTGCCAGCCTGGCGGGGCCTGGAACGGCCGGCCATGCTGGCCGCCGTACTTGCGGATCTCGTCGAATTCGGCGCGTTTCTGCGCGTCACCCAGCACCTCGTAGGCCTCGTTGGCCTCCTTGAACTTGTCCTCGGCGTCGCGCTCCTTGCTGACGTCAGGGTGATACTTGCGCGCCAGCTTGCGGTACGCGGCCTTGATCGCCTTTTCGTCCGCGGTGGGCTCTACGCCGAGTATCTTGTAATAGTCTTTGAAGTCCATCGTTGGATCACCAATGTGAATTTGCGTGTTGCATCTGAAGATAGGGGTCAAGCATAGCCTTTCAAGGTTCGCTTGGGGTTGCCTCAAGGCAGACGATCGGTCTTGATTCTGTAGCCAACTGGCATAAACTGCGCGGCCGTTTTGCCTCCGGAAGCTTTTTCCCATGTCTGACGTATCGCCGGCCCGCGCGCTGGGTATCGACTTCGGCACCTCCAACTCCACGGTCGGCTGGCACCGCCCGGGCGTCGAGTCGCTGATTGCCCTGGAAGACGGCAAGATCACCCTGCCGTCGGTGGTGTTCTTCAATATCGAGGAGCGCCGCCCGGTGTATGGCCGCCTGGCGCTGCACGAGTACCTGGAAGGCTACGAAGGCCGGCTGATGCGCTCGCTGAAGAGCCTGCTGGGCTCCAAGCTGATCAAGCATGACACCAGCGTGCTGGGCAGTGCCCTGCCGTTCAAGGACTTGCTTGGCATGTTCATCGGCGAGCTGAAAAAGCGTGGCGAAGCTGCCGCCGGTCGTGAATTCGACCAGGTGGTCCTGGGCCGCCCGGTGTTCTTTGTCGACGAAGACCCTGCCGCCGACCAGGAAGCCGAGGACACCCTGGCCGAGGTAGCACGCAAGATCGGCTTCAAGGACGTGTCATTCCAGTACGAGCCGATTGCCGCGGCGTTTGACTACGAGTCGGGCATCAGCCGTGAAGAGCTGGTGCTCATCGTCGATATCGGCGGTGGTACTTCGGACTTTACCCTGATCCGCCTGTCGCCCGAACGCCACCTGGTGGCCGAGCGCCAGAGCGACATCCTCGCCACCGGCGGCGTGCACATCGGGGGTACCGACTTCGACAAGCAGCTGAGCCTGCAGGGCGTGATGCCGCTTTTCGGCTATGGCAGCCGGATGAAGAGCGGCGCACTGATGCCCACCAGCTACCACCTGAACCTGGCTACCTGGCACACCATCAACGCCCTGTACTCGCAGAAGTCGCAGCTGGCGCTGGGCAGCATGCGCTACGACATCGAGGACACGCTGGGCATCGATCGCCTGTTCAAACTGATCGAAGAGCGCGCCGGGCACTGGCTGGCCATGGAAGTGGAAGCCAGCAAGATCGAGCTGACCGAACAGGTCAGCCGTCGCGTCGACCTCAGCCGCGTGGAACGTGAACTGGGTGTGGACCTGACCCGGGAGCTGTTCGAGCACGCCATCGAAGGCCTGCTGGAGCGGGTACGCGGCAGTGTGACCGAGTTGCTGGGCAAGGCCGGCGTGAGTGCAGGCCAGGTCGATACGGTGTTTTTCACTGGCGGTTCGAGCGGCATTCCGGCGTTGCGCAACAGCGTGGCGGCAATGCTGCCGAATGCGCGGCATGTGGAAGGCAACATCTTCGGCAGCATTGGTAGCGGATTGGCTATCGAGGCGCGCAAGCGCTACGGCGCGGTATGAGCCATCCTGGGGCTGCTCTGCAGCCCTATCGCGACACAAGGCCGCGCCTACAGGAGATCGCGTTCCCTTGTAGGAGCGGCCTTGTGTCGCGATAGGGCCGCAAAGCGGCCCCAGCGATCTGTCAGACCAGCTCGGCCCGCCGAAGCTCACTCTTAAGGTAGGCGTAATACACAGGCCCCGCGATCACGCCTGGAAGCCCGAACGCCGCCTCGAACACCAACATCGCCAGCAACAGCTCCCAGGCCTTGGCACTGATCTGCCCACCGACGATCTTCGCGTTGAGGAAATACTCGACCTTGTGGATCACGATCAGGTAACCCAGCGCCGCCGCCGCCACCCAGATCGACAATGACAGGCCGACGATGGTGATCAAGGTGTTGGACATCAGGTTACCGATCACCGGCAGCAGCCCAAGCAGGAACGTCAGCACGATCAGCGTCTTGGCCAGCGGCAGGTGCACGCCGAACAACGGCATCACCACCACGAGGAAAATGCCGGTGAACGTCGTGTTCAGCAGTGAAATCTTGATCTGCGCGAAGACGATGTTGCGAAACGCCTGCACCAGCAGGTTCAGCCGCTCGAACAGGGCTGCAGCCAGCGGCTTGCGCCGGGTCAGGTCGGGGATGCGCTGCAAGGCGATGATCGCGCCGAGGATCATGCCGATCAGCAGCGTCACGAACATGTGCGCCATTCCCTTGCCTACCAACTGCAGATCGCTCAGGTGGCTCTTGATCCAGTCGCCGATGGCTACCTTGAACTCCGCCGCGCTGGCCGGCAGGTACGCCTCGATGAACGGCGGCAGCTGGCTGCGGGCGCGCTCGACCAGCCCCATGAACTTGTCCAGCGACGCGCCAGGGTTTTCGGCCTCGTGCAGCAGGAAGCTGAAGGCACCGGCAATCAACAGGGTCAGGACACTGACCACCAGCGTGCCGAGCAGGGCCACCGCCAGCCAGCGCGCACGCTGCCCGGCGATCAGAGGCTGCAGGCGCGGGGTGAGCATGTTGACCAGCTCGAACACCAACAGGCCGGCGAGCAGGCTGGGCAGCAACTTCAGGGGCAAGGCCAGCAGCAGCCCGGCCATGACGATGATCAGGCTGGCCAGGGTGACCTGACGGGGGGTGAAAGTCATACAGCCTCGACGGCAGACGGCGGGAATGCCCGCAGTCTGCCAGCCTTCAGGGCACAGGCATAGGCGCAGGTCACTTCTTCTTCAGGCAGTCGCTCATGAACGCCTTGCGCTCGTCACCCTTCAAGGCTTTGGTGCTGGCGTCGGCGTTGCAGGTCTTCATCTTGTCCTGCTGCGACTGCGGCACGTCCTTCTTCAGGCAGGTGCTCATGAACGCCTTGCGCTCGTCACCCTTGAGGGCCTTGGTAGTCGCGTCGGCGTTGCAGGTTTTCATCTTTTCCTGTTGCGCCGTGTTGGCGGCAAATCCTTGTGCGCTGAACAATACAGCTAACACCAGCAGTGGCATTTGCAGCATTTTCATGGAGTGGTCTCCTTTCTCCGCGCCCTGTGCACGGGGTCAGGCTGAGTGTAGACAAGAATTCTTACATCCCCTGCCGGGCCTGCCGCCGGTATTGCTCCGGGGTACAGCGGGCCTGGCGCTGGAACATGGCGATGAACGCCGAGGCGCTGCTGTAGCCGAGGTCAAAGGCGATCGCCTGGATCGGCAGGCCGGCTTCCAGGGCCTCGATGGCGCGCAAGAAGCGCAGGCGCAGGCGCCACTCACCAAAGCTGATACCCAGCTCGCGCAGGAACTGGCGGGCCAGGGTGCGCTCGCTGACATACACCCGCGCAGCCCAGTCCGCCAGCGGGCGGTTGTCGCCAGGTTCGGCCGCCAGGGCATCAAGCACCTGGCGCAGCCCGTCGCTGTGGGCGAAGGGCAAGTAGCAGGTCTGGGTCGGCGCCAGCAGCAACTGGTCGAGCAACACCTGCACCAGGCGCTGGTCACGTTCGTCCTGGGCCACCCGCAGGTTGCGGCGGGCAAAGTCGCCGAGGATGGCCTTGAGGATGTCGCTGATCACCAGGCTGCACGGTTCCGCCGGCAACGCCGCACACAGGCTGCTTTGCAGGTAGACCGAGCGGTAGACGATGGCCTGGGGGTTGTAGCACCCGTGCTCGGTGCCCGGCGGCACCCACACGGCATAGTGCGGGGGCGACAGGAAGCGCTGGCCGGCGACGTCCAGATGCATCACCCCGTGGGCTGTGTAGTTGAGCTGGCCCCAGGCGTGGCGGTGGGGCGCACTGTGGGTGTCGGCGCCGAACTCGTCGTGGCGGAAATACACCGGGGCCGGGAGTTGAGCGAACTGGGGGATGTCGAGGTATTTGCGTTGCATGCTGTCTGCTTTGCGGGGCAGGTTGTCTGGATACAAGTATAGGCCTGCGGACAGACAGCCGATAATAGCCTTCTATCGGGGCGCTGTACGCCCCCGGAACACTCCGCGGCACGTCAGAGAATCACAGCAACATGAATTACCTCTTCCCCCTCACCGCCATCCTCATCTGGGCCGGCAACACCGTGGTGACCAAGCTGTCCGCCGGTGCCATCCACCCCGCCGAGATCGGCTTCTACCGCTGGCTGCTGGCTGGCGCGCTGTTCACCCCGTTCCTGCTGCCCGCCGTGTGGCGCAACCGTGCGGCCATCCGCCCGCACCTGGGCAAGGTGGCCATCCTCGGCGTGCTGGGCATGGCCGTATACCAAAGCCTGGCGTACTTTGCCGCCGGCCTCACCAGCGCCACCAACATGGGCATCATCCTTTCGCTGATGCCGCTGATCTCGCTGGCCCTGTCCATCGCCTGGCTAGGCCAGCGCCTGAGCTATGGCGCCCTGGCCGGTGCGGTGGTGTCGTTCGTCGGCGTGCTCGAAGTGGTTTCGGCGGGCCAGCCCGGCATCTTGCTGGAACAAGGCCTGAACAGCGGCGACCTGCTGATGCTGGTGGCGACCCTGGCCTACGCGCTGTACAGCTTCCTGCTGAAGAAATGGCAGTTGCGCCTGCCGCCGCTGCAGCTGCTGTACCTGCAAGTGCTGGTGGCCATCCTGGTGCTGCTGCCGTTGTTCCTGCTCTCGGAAAAAACCGGCCTGAACGGCCACAACATCGGCCTGGTGCTGTACGCCTGCGTGCTCGCCTCGATGATCGCCCCGTTGGTGTGGATGCAGGCCGTGCATCGCCTGGGGCCAAGCCGTACCACGCTGTTTTTCAACCTGCTGCCGGTGGTGACCGCGCTGATCGCCGCCGTGGTGCTCGGCGAACGACTGGCCAGCTATCACCTGATCGGTGGTCTGCTGACCTTGGTCGGGGTCGTGCTGGCCGAGCGCTGGACTACGCCGGTACGCCGCTAGAGCCCGGCTGCCTTGAGCCGCGCCGCATGTTCGGTGAACAGCCGCAGCGGCTCGGCGCCCTTGCCCACGGCGCCCAGCGACTGGTTGACGATGTCCAGGTGATCAAGCGGGAAGTCATCACCGATCACCTGCCCCAGGTGCGAGCTGAAACGCCCGACCATGCCGTCGCAATGCCCCTTTTCCTTGACAAAACTGCGCGCGAACAGGCGGCAGAAGCGGTTGCTGCCGTCGAAACGGTTACGCCCCTGATCGGTCAGCCCTGGCTGCAAGGTGCCAGACCAGGAGTAGTAGCGCACGCCGTTCACCGCATACGCTCCCTCCCCGCCCCAGGTATCCGGCAGCCCCTGTGGATAAGCCTGGTTGAACAGGGCCACGCCGGCGCTGGTCAGGGACTGGTGCGAAGCATGCACATCGACCGGCAGCGGGTCGCGGCGCCAGCCGGTTTCCAGCCATACCAGCAACACCGCCAGGCCATGCAGGATGGCCTTGAGGATACGCCCCTGGGGTGAATCACCAGGCGCCGTGCGTTCAAGGGGGTCGGCCAGCTCCGAGCCATGGTTGGGCCCCGCCACCGAAGTCACCGAGGCCACCCTGTCGGGCCGCTTGGCCGCCGCATATCGGGCGCTCAGCGCCCCCTGGCTGTGGCCGATGAGGTTGACCTTTGCCGCACCGGTGCGCCGGCAGATGTCTTCGATGATCGCCAGCAACTGTTCACCCCGCACTTCGCTGGAATGCAGCGGCGAGACCTGCACCGGGAACACTTGCGCGCCGCCCTTGCGCAGGGCCCGCACAATGCCGAACCAGTAGGGATAGAGCAGCACCCGGACGAACCCGAGCATGCCCGGCACCAGCACCAATGGGTATCGCGTGGTCAACTCCTGCGACATGGCTCGAGCCCTTCTGCGTAGACGATCGGCCAACACTAGCGCCGCTTCGATGACCATCGCAATCGAACTCCTGACGCGCCGTGCGGTTCCAAACCAGAACAGACCCTTTGCAAGGAGCGGGACCATGTACAAGCAGACCCTGGCAGTCCTTCTGGCGAGCGCGGCCCTGGCCGCCTGCAGCAGCCACCCGGAAAACCCGGTGGACCATGTTACCTACCGCGATGAGCCGCTGGTCAAGCAGGTGGAAAACGGCATGACCATGCAGAAGGTCATCGCCATCGGCGGCAGCCCATCGAACGTGATCGACTTGCCGCACGGGGGTACCTGCAACGACTACATCCTCAACCGCGATGGCCACCAGCAGCCGTACTACGTGCGTTTCGACGCCACCGGCCATGTCGATGCCAAGGGTTTCAAGACCTGCAAGCAACGAGAAGAGGACAGCAAAGCCGCCCACGGCGCCTGAACCTCCCGCCTACCTTGACCCACCGTCCTGAACTGTTTGGAGACAACCATGAGCAACGTTGAACTGACCGATGTGCAAACCCTGCGCAAGCGTGCCCGCCAGCATGTCGAGCAAGGTGCGGTGACCGAGGGTTACCATGCCGACCTCAAGGAAATCCTGCGGCTACTGAACGAGTCGCTGGCCACCGAGCTGGTCTGTGTGCTGCGCTACAAGCGCCATTACTTCATGGCCAGCGGTATCAAGGCCAGTGTGGCAGCCGAGGAGTTCCTGGAGCATGCCAACCAGGAAGCCGAGCACGCCGACAAGCTGGCCGAACGCATCGTGCAGTTGGGCGGCGAGCCGGACTTCAACCCGGATAACCTCACCAAGAACTCCCATGCGCAGTATGTAGCCGGCAGCTCGCTGAAAGAGATGGTGCTGGAGGACCTGGTAGCGGAACGGATTGCCATCGACAGCTACCGCGAGATCATTCAGTACATTGGTGATAAAGACCCGACTACGCGCCGCATCTTCGAAGACATCCTGGCCCAGGAAGAAGAGCACGCGGACGACATGTCCGATCTGCTTCAAGGGCTGTAATTGCCAGGGGCGCCTTGCGCCCCTTTCCGACCGGTCCGGCGCCCCGGCAAGGCCGCTCCTACAGGACAACGCGATCCCCTGAAGGAGCGGCCTTGGGTCGCGAAAGGGCTGCAAGGCAGCCCGTGCTATTTCTGCTTTTTCACCGCAGCCGGCGCCTTGCCGGCTTTCATCTGCTCCAGCAGCGGCGTGCACTGATTAGGCTGATCGCCACTGCTCGGCGCCACCAGCGCCAACAACCCTGCCGCCGGCCCGGCAATCACGCCCAGCGCCACCATTCCCGCGCCGCGCAGCGCCAGCGGTACCGCCTGCACCCCGGCACTGGGCTTGGCGAAAGGACCACGCACATACAAGGGCGAACGCAGCGAGAACAACCGCAGCCCTTTGGATTCCGGGGTGATCTTCAAATCCAGCTGCTCGCTGGCAAAGTTGGCCGTACCGTTGATGTAGATGATCGCGTTCTCGGTATCGAAGATGAACAACCGCGTGGTCGCCAGGCCGTCCTTGATCCCCACGTCCGCCGCCGCGCAGTTGATCTTCACGTCTTCATCGCCGAACAGCTTGCCAACCACGTAGTTGCCGACGTTGAGCCCGGCAATCTCCATCAGGCTGCGGCTGATGGCACCGTCATTGATCAGCATGCGCAAATTGCCGTTGGCCGTGCCCAGCAACGCTGCCACCGAGTTGCCACGGCCACTGATGTCGGCATCGCCGTTGAGCTCGCCGAAACTCGTCTGCATCGGCGCAAACCCCGGGAACAGCTGCTTGAGCTTGAAGCCACGCGCAGTCAGCTGGGCGCGGCCCTGCAGCGGCACGTTGCGGCCGTCCAGGCGAATGTTGGATGCCAGGTTGCCGCCGGCCACACCAAAGCGCAGCGGCTCCAGGCGCAGCAGGCCGTCTTCGAGGATCACGTGGGCAGACAGGTCGTTGAATGGCAGCTTTTCACTGTGCACGATGCGCTTGCCGGCAAAACTGACGTCGGCGTCCATGGCGCGCCAGCGTTCGGTGCGGAACTCTTCCACCGGCAGCACCTTGTCGGCCGGCTGCTTGCTGGCACCGCCGCGGGCTTTCTGTTCGGCATTGGAGTCGGCGCCAATCAGCGGGGCCAGGTCCTTGAACAGCAGCTGATTGGACACCAGATTGCCAGACAGCTTGGGCCGTGGCTGGCTGGCGACGAAGGCCAGGTCGCCATGGATGTCGCTGTCGCCGATCTTGCCGTTGAAACCCTGGTAATTGAAGGTCGCGCCTTCGGCTGCATGCAGGTTGGCGCTGAGCCGGCCATCGGTGGAATAGGCCGGGGTGTCAGGCAGCGTCACGCCGGTCAGCGGGTAGAGGTTGCCCAGGCTGGCACCCGACAGGCGCAGGCGCAGGTCCAGCGCGCCGAGGTTGCGTGGGTCGGTCAGGGTACCGGCGAGCACCACATGGGTATCGGCGATGCGCACATCAGCCTGCAACGGAAATGGCTGGCTGGCGTCCTGCAGCGCCAGCAGGCCGCCGATCTTGCCGGTGCCGGATACCGGCTGGCCTTTGTAGCGGCCTTGGGCCTTGAGCCCGAACGCGTAATCCTGAGCGCCTCCGGCCTTTTCGGCGCTGGCCTTGCCGACGATGTCACTGAAGGGGATCGGTTTTCCGAGCGGGTCGATCTGCACCTTCATGCGGGTTTTCAAGGTCTGGTCGTCGAAGCTGACATTGCCCTGGTCAAAGCCGATGGCACCGATGTCCAGCTGCCACTTGGATGGCTGCTCGTCGTCGTCCTTGGGCCCGAAGTCGAAGTTCCAGTTGGCGCGGCCATCGGCCAGGCGCGTGAGGCTGGCAGTGGGCTTGGTCAGGTCGATGCGCGGAATGCTGATTTGCTGGAACAGCAGCGGCAGCGGCGCCAGGCGGAACTCGACGCGCTCCAGGCCAACCATCTGCGGCGCCTTGAGCCAGTCGGGGTTGCCCAAGGTCAGGTCTTCGGCAATCAAGTGCGGCCATGGCACCCAGGCGCGCCAGCCGCCTTCCTCTGGCTCGGTGCGCCAGTGCACGGCAAGGTTGCCATTGATCGCGAATGGCCGATGCAAAGCCTCGGAAACCTTCTCGTTGAGCAGCGGCTTTACGCGGTTCCAGTCGAAGGTGGCGATGATCACCACCAGGATTGCCAGCAGGGTCAACAGGGTGGTTAAGGTCCAGATGAGGATTCTGGCGGGACGCGTCATTGCGTGATTCTCCTGACGGCATGGCACAAAGCAGGCGTAACGATGGCACTCAATATCTCGGACTCATGAAAACCCGCTGGGTTTTATTGGAGACGGCCATGATAGCGAGTTTTTTCGGTTTTCTTGCTGGGCTGATGCGCTTGGCCGGGGGCTCCCGTGACCTCGCCCCATTACTGGCAGATAGCCTTATAGGGCTCTGAAACAACCGAGATAGAGCCACCGAAGAACGCTATCAATACTGTCGATTGTTACCATTACCCGTATGAACTTCTCTCTGGCGTCACCGGGCGTAGCATTGGCTTCGTACCCACTTTCCAGCCCCCGAGAGGAGCACCGAACCATGAAACGCACACTGCTGAGCCTGACCCTGTCCATCCTCGCTGCCAACGCCTTCGCCCTGCCAGCTGCCGATCAGCACCTGACCGCCGAATCGCGCTCCAGCGCCGCAGAAATCGCCCAACCACTGAACACCGTTGCCGAAGGTGGTTCAGACCGTCTGATCGAACGCAGTGGCCGTGTTGCCGAAGGTGGCTCGGATCGCCTGATTGAACGCAGTGGCCGCGTCGCCGAAGGTGGCTCGGATCGCCTGATTGAACGCAGTGGCCGCGTCGCCGAAGGTGGCTCGGACCGTCTGATCGAGCGCTCTGGCCGTGTTGCCGAAGGTGGCTCGGATCGACTGATCGAACGCTCTGGCCGTGTTGCCGAAGGTGGCTCGGATCGTCTGATTGAACGCTCTGGCCGTGTTGCCGAAGGTGGCTCGGATCGCCTGATCGAGCGCTCTGGCCGCGTGGCTGAAGGTGGCTCGGATCGTCTGGTTGAAATCAGCCATGTGAGCTGATCGCCATGACCGAAAAGAACAACCTCTGTCACACTGCTTGCTCCCCTCCCAGCCCGGTCCATTGACCGGGCTTTGTTTTTTTAACTAGAGTGCCCAGCCTCACCCTCACAGAAGCCCGCTCCATGCTGCCGCGCGCCGAACAGAAGCTACAGACCCGCCAGGCCCTGCTGGACGCCGCCTGCCAGCTCATGGAGAGCGGCCGTGGCTTTGGCAGCGTCAGCCTGCGCGAAGTGGCAAAGGCCGCAGGCATCGTGCCCACTGGCTTTTATCGGCACTTTTCCGACATGGACGCCCTGGGCCTGGCATTGGTGGCCGAAGTCGACGCCACATTCCGCCAGACCATCCGCCTGGTGCGGCAAAACGAATTCGAACTCGGTGGCATCACCGATGCTTCCGTGCGGATCTTCCTCGACGTGGTCGCCGCCCACCGCGCCCAGTTCCTGTTCCTCGCCCGTGAGCAGTACGGCGGTTCGCACGCCGTGCGCCAGGCCATCGCCCGCCTGCGCCAGGATATCAGTGACGACCTGGCCACCGACCTTGCGCGAATGAAGCGCTGGCAGCATCTGGACAACGCGGCGCTGGCGGTGATGGCCGACCTGGTGGTGAAGACCGTATTCGCCACCCTGCCGGAGCTGATCGAC
>NZ_BCAZ01000070.1:0-20369 GCF_001320205.1 Pseudomonas sp. NBRC 111123 | reverse complement strand
GGGCGGCGCTCGATCTCATAGGCCCTGAAGATGTTGTGGCAAGCACCTTCCAGCCCCCCTTGGATCCGCAGCCCGAGTAAATTAGAATCACTACCATTTACTCCGTCGCAGACCCTGCCCATGATCAACGCCGCGCCGCCCCCGCAGCACAGCCTGCCTGCTCTATACCGCGAACATCGCGGCTGGCTGGAAGCCTGGCTGCGCCGGCGCATGGGCAACGCCTGGGATGCGGCGGACCTCAGCCAGGATACCTTCCTGCGGGTACTCACCAGCGCCCAGCCGTTGGCCGAGATCCGCGAACCCCGCGCCTACCTGCTGACTGTGGGCAAGCGCCTGCTGAGCAACTTCCACAAGCGCCGCAGCCTGGAGCAGGCCTACCTCGACGCGCTGGCGCAACTGCCCGAGCAGAACCTGCCGTCGCCGGAGCAGCGCTGGATCCTGCTGGAAACCCTGCAAGCACTGGATGAGCTGCTCGACGGCCTCAAGGCCCCGGTGCGCAAGGCCTTTCTCTGGAGCCAGCTCGAAGGCCTGGGCTACTGCGAAATCGCCGAACGCCTCGCGGTTTCCGAGCGCACCGTCAAACGCTACATGGCGCAGGCCTACGAGCACTGCCTGTTGGCGGAGCTGTAATGGCCGCGCCTTCCACCCACGCTCGCGAAGTGGTGCGCGCCGCTGCCCGCTGGCTGGCGCTGCTGGAGTCTGGCCAGGCCAGCCAGAATGACCTCCGGCGCCTGGCGCAATGGCGTGCCAGCAACAGCCTGCACGAGAACGCCTGGCAAAAGGCGCAGCAACTGCGCCAGCGCTTTTCGCAACTGCCCGGCGAGCTGGCCATGGCCACCCTCGATCGCCCGGATGCCAGCCGCCGCGCGTTGCTCAAGCAGGCATTGGGCGTGGCCGCAGTGGTGCCAGCGGCCTGGCTGCTGAGCCGGCAGCTGCCGCTGGATGCCTGGACCGCCGACGTGCATACCGCTGTCGGCGAGCGCAGGCAGCGGCTATTGAGCGACGGCACGACCTTGCAGCTGAACACCGACAGCGCAGTCGACATCGACCTTGCGGCCCGGCGTGTGACACTGCTGCGGGGCGAGGTGGCCGTCGCCGTTCCCGACGCGGTCAGCTTGGACCTGCAGGTGCCTTATGGGCAGGTCCGGGTCAGTGGCGCTGAGGTCTGCGTGCGCCTTGTCGATCAGGTTTGCCGAGTGTCGGTGGTCAATGGTTTCGCCACCTTGCAGCCGCTGCAGGGCAAGCCTGTGGTGCTGCAAGCCGGTCAGCAGGCCCGCTTAGGTGCCAGCGGGCCTGGCCCGGTCACGGCCGTGGATGATCTGCTGTTGGGCTGGCGTGACGGCGTGCTGCGCGTGGACGACCGCCCCTTGGGCGACCTGCTGCACGAGCTGCGCAGGTACCGCCCCGGCCTGCTGCGCTGGGCGCCGGAGCTGGAGCGCCTGCGGGTCACCGGCACCTTTCGCCTCGACGACACCGACCGGGTCTTGGCGCTGCTGGCCGCCAGCCTGCCGCTGGAGGTGCGGGCGCGCACGCGCTACTGGGTCACCCTGGCCCCGCGAGAAAACCGTGCGTGAGGCTGTCCCCTTTTTTTCCCTCGCCGGTCATTACCGGTAGGAGAACACAAGGGGAGCCTTCTTCAATGCCTGTTGTATTGCCATTCGCCACGCGCCCACTGCTGCGTGCCAGCTTCGCCATGAGCCTGTTGTTCAGTTCGCCCGTGTGGGCCGCTGACAAAACCCTGCGTACCTACGCGGTACCCGCCGGCAGCCTGGGCGCCGCGCTCACGCGCTTCGCCGACCAGGCCGGCGTCAGCCTGTCGCTTGACCCGGCCCTGGTCAGTGGCCGGCAGAGCAGTGGCCTGTCTGGCCGTTACAGCGTCGACGAAGGTTTCCTGCAACTGCTGCGCGGCAGCGGCCTGCAATTGCAGCCGGTAGGCGAGGGCGCCTTCACTCTGGTGGCGGCCCCGCAAAGCGGCGATGCCCTGGAAATCGCCCCGACCACCATTGTCGGCGGCCAGGCCTCGCCCGGCGACGCCCAGCCCTACGCCGGCGGCCAAGTGGCGCGCAAGGGCTCGCAAGGCTTGCTCGGTTCGCGTGACTTCATGGACACGCCGTTCAGCATGACCACCTACACCCACGAGCTGGTGAAGAACCAGCAGGCCCGCACCCTGGGTGACCTTGTGGCCAGCGACCCGTCGGTGCGGGCCACCAACCCCGCAGGCGGGCGCTTCGAGCAGTTCACCATTCGTGGCTTGAGCCTGTTCAACAGCGATGTGTCCTACAACGGCTTGTACGGCATCCTGCCGACCTATTCGATCGACATGGAGATGGCCGACCGCGTCGACATCCTCAAAGGCCCGAGCCAGCTGATCAATGGCATCTCGCCACGGGGCAGCGTCGGTGGCGCCATCAACGTGGTACCCAAGCGCGCCGGCGACAAGCCGGTCACCGAGTTCACCGGCAGCTACGCTTCGGGCAGCCAGGCCGGCGCTGCGGTGGATGTCGGCCGCCGCTTCGGCGAAGGCGAGCAGTTCGGCCTGCGTTTCAACGCCGTGAAGCAAGCTGGCGACACCGAGTGGGACCACCAGAGCGTCGACCGCGAAATGGCCGTGCTCGGTCTGGACTTTCGTGGCGAGCGCCTGCGCCTGTCGGCGGACCTCGGCCACACCGAGCGTGACACCGACGCCCCGCAGGAACGTGTGCTGGTCGGCGCCAATGCCAAGGTGCCCGATGCCCGCGATGTGCACCACAACTACGCCCAGGCCTGGAGCAAGGCGCGCACCCACGACACCTTCGGTGCGCTCAATGCCGAGTACGACATCAGCGACTCGCTCATGGCCTATGGCGCGGTGGGCGCGCGCAAGAGCAACCACGACTTCCTGCGCCACAACGTGTCGATCATCAACAACGCCGGTGACTTCACCGTGCAGCCGCGTGACTTCACCCGTGACGAGTCGGTGCGCACCGCCATGGCCGGGCTGCGCGACTGGTTCCACACCGGCCCCGTCAGCCATGAACTCAACCTGGCCGCCAGCTACTTCTACATGGACTTCACCAACGGCGGTGCGCGCTACGCCTCTGCGCCCAGCAACCTGTACAACCCGATCGCCACCCCGACGCCCGGCACGCCCACGCGCATCGACCCCGAGGTGTACACCGAAAACCGTTTCTCTGGCGTCACCCTGGCCGACACCCTCGGTTTCTTCGACGACCGCCTGCTGCTGACCCTGGGTGCCCGCTGGCAACGGGTGCAAGTGGACGACTGGAGCGATGGCGTGAAGGGCGACACTGCCTATGACGAGGAGAAGGTCTCGCCCTCGGGCGGCGTGCTGCTCAAGGTCACCGACCAGCTGTCGCTCTACGCCAACTACATGGAAGGCCTGAGCCAAGGCAAGATCGCCCCGTCGACTTCGGTCAACGAAGACCAGATCTTCCCGCCGTTCATCAGCCGCCAGGTCGAAGTCGGTGCCAAGTACGACCTGGGCCGTGTCGCCTTCACTGCCAGCGCCTTCCGCATTCGCCAGCCGGCCTACGAGACCAATGCTAAGTCGCGGGTGTTCGGCCCCAACGGCAAACGCGACAACCGCGGTATCGAGCTCAGCGTGTTCGGCGAGCCGCTCGACGGCGTGCGGGTGCTGGGCGGGGTGATGTATATCGACAGCGAACTGACCGACACCGTGAATGGCGCCTTCGACGGCAACCGCGCCCCGGCGACACCTGAGTACAACGTCAACCTCGGCGCGGAGTGGGATGTGCCTGGGGTGAGCGGGCTGACGCTGACGGCGCGTGGCATTCACTCCAGTTCGCAGTACCTGGATCAGGACAACAGCAAGCAGATCGACGGCTGGGAACGCTTCGACCTGGGGGCGCGCTATGCCTTCAAGGTCGATGCCTCCGAGGTCACTTTGCGTGCCAGTGTCGAGAACGTAATGGATAAGCGCTATTGGGCATCGGCGGGGGCGTCGGACGACAGCGAGCCGGGGCTGACCTTGTCTACCCCGCGCACCTATCTGCTATCTGCCACCCTCGGCTTCTGAACAACGAGTGCGATCCCAGAGGGTTATCACCCGCTTCCAGGGCTCCTCAGCCATCAAGGCAGGCCGTTGCGACCATGGGAAAGGTAACCCGGGCGCTGGCTGAGGCGTTCATAGTAGGCGCTCACGGCGGGCAGCCGGGGGTGCTCTATCGGTGTTGCATACCAGCGCTGCACCGACAGGCCGATGGGGATGTCGGCCAGGGTGAAGCAGTCGCCGGCGACGAAGGCCCCGGTCGCTGCCAGTTGCCGGTCGAGGATGCCCATGAAGTGGGCCCACTGTGCGCAACCGGCAGCCAGCGCCTGGGCATCCTGATGCGCGGGCGAGTGGCGCACCAGTGCCATGAATGGGTAGCTCCATGCCCGGTTGAGGTCCGACGCCTGCCAGTCGATCCACTGGTCGATGCGCGCCCGTGCCTGCGCTTCGGGCGGGTAGCAGGCCGGATCGCCATAACGGTTCGCCAGGTAGCGGATGATGCTGTTGGATTCCCACAGCGTGAAGTCCCCGTCCTGGATCACCGGGACCATGGCGTTGGGGTTGAGTGCGAGGAATTCGGGCGCGTCGGTGGGCTGGAAGCCGCTGCCCCATTCCTCGCGCTCGAAGGCGATATTGAATTCGGCGCAAGCCCACAGCACCTTGCGCACGTTGATCGAAGAGGCCCTGCCCAATATCCGTAACATGCCGCCATCCTTGATTGAGGGAGCGCTGATCGTCGATCACCTGGCTCGCTCCGGTCAAGCGGGTGTCAGCGGCTGGCGAACTGCGCTGCGAGTTTGACCGCGGCGCGCTCGAAGGCCACTGTCATCGCCTCCACCACCGCGTCGTCGTGCTCGAACGACAGGTACAGGCGGCCATATTGCGACGGCATCACCAGCACCCCGGCTTCGCGCAGCGCAAGGTGCAGGGCCTGGCTGAACGCCGCGCTGCCCACGGCCACTGCCTGCTCATAGGTGGTCGGTGCCTGGCGTGAAGGCCACAGGCTGAAGACATTGCCATAGCCGCTGGTGCTTACCACGATGCCCTGTGCTTCGAAGATCGCCTCCACCGCCTGGCGCAACTGCTGGCCGCGGGCGATCAGGCCGGGGTAATCGAGCTGGTCAAGCTGGCCCAGGGTGCTCATCACCGCCGCGCAGGCCAGCGGGTTGCCGCTGAAGGTACCGCCGCGCAATACCTTGCCTTGTTCGAAAGCGGCCAGGACCTCCGGTTTGCCGACGATGGCTGACACCGGCACGCCATTGCCGATGGCCTTGCCGACGCTGGCAATGTCCGGGTCGAGACCGGCCAGTTGGCTGGCCAGCCCGGCGTGCAGGCGAAAGCCCATCAGCACCTCATCGGCGATCACCAGCGCGCCATGGCGGCGCGCAACCTGCTGCACGTGTTGCAGGTAACCGGGGGCCGGCATCAGGCAACCGGCATTGGCCAGCATCGGTTCGAGGATGACGGCGGCGATGTCCTGGTCTTCGGCGAACAGCCGCTCGACGTCATCGAAGTCATTGAAACGCAGCAGCGTGGTGCGGCCAGTGGCGGGGCGCTGGCCATCGGCGAAAGCCGCCTCGGCGGAGCCGACATTGCCGAAGCTGACGTCGTCGAACCAGCCATCGAAGCCGGCCGCCATCTTGGCGATGCGCCCACGCCCGGTGAAGGCCCGGGCAGCCCGGCAGGCCAGGTGCACCGCCTCGCTGCCGGAGTTGGTGAAGATCACCTTGCTCAGCGCGCCGGTGTGCGCGGCCAGGGCGGTGGCGGCGGCGTGTTCACGCACATGGGCCCACGACGGCGAAGCGGAGTCGGCGAGGGCTGCAGCCACCTGGCCATTGACCGTGTCGTTGGCGTGGCCGAGCAGCACGGCGCCGAAGCCGAGCGCCGTGTCGATATAGCGGCGGCCCTGGTCGTCGTACAGGTAGGGGCCTTTGCCGTTGCGGATGAACAGGGCCTGGCCGTCGAGGTCAGGCAGGATGCGGGCGGCGCTGGAAACATCGCCTACGAGATTGTGCATGGGGTACCTCTGTGTTCGGGTCGGGTGCTTGAGGCTCAGCGGGTATGCCACGGGCTCTGCGCGAGCTTGCGTTCGAGGAAGTCGCGGAACACGCGAATACGCGGGCTGAGGTGCTTACGATTGGTGTAGATCAGGTAGATCGGCTCGACGCTGTCGCTGCTGTACGCTTCGAGCAACGGCACCAGGCGGCCTTCCTGAATGTCCTGGCCAATGTGGAACTCCGCCAGGCGCACGATGCCGGCACCGTCCAGGGCCAGGTCGCGCAGCAGGTCGCCCTGGGCGAAGGTGGCCTTGGGCACCACCGGCACCGTCACGGTCTGGCCATCGACAACGAAGCTCCAGGTGTTCCAAACGCTGCTGAAACCGAAGGAAAAGCAGGTGTGCGCCAGCAGTTCGCCGGGTTGCGCCGGCGTGCCGTGGCGGGCCAGGTATTGGGGAGCAGCGCAGAGGATCCAGCGGCTCTGGCCGATCTTGCGGGCGATGCGCGTCGAGTCGGGCAGCACGCCGCTGTGTATCGCCACATCCAGGCCTTGGTCGAACTGGTCGGAGAACTGCGCGCCAACCTGAATATCCACGGTCAGCCCTGGGTAGGCGGCCAGAAACTCCGGCAGCCAGGGGATGATCTGGTGCTTGGCGAAGGTGGTCATGGTGTGCACGCGCAAGGTCCCGCTGACCCGGGTCGGGAAGGCCTCGGCCAGCGAATCGGCCTCGGCCATGGCATTGACCACCGCCCGTGCGCTGACCAGGTAGGCGCTGCCTTCCTCGGTCAGCGTCAGGCTGCGGGTGCCACGCTGGAACAGGCGCACCTGCAGGCGATCCTCAAGCCGTGAAATCAGCTTGCTGATGGCCGAGGGCGTCATCCCGCAGGCCCGCGCAGCGGCAGAGAAGTTGCCGTGCTCGGTGGCCCAGAGAAACGCCAGCAGTTGCGAGTAGTTGTCCATGTTCCGCCTCCGGTGATTGAGCAGAAGACTGGCAGCGCGGCCGGGTGCAGGCAACCTGCACTCAGCGAATGAACTGTTCGATGTAGTCGTCCGGCAGGCCCAGTGCCTTGTAGTGCGCGCGGGCGCTTTCCAGCTTGGTGAACACGTCCTCGTAACCCACCGCCACGCCTTGTGGGTCGACGTAGGTGTAGCCGCCCTGCACATGGAACCAGGTGATCATTTCTTCTACATCTTCCGGTACGAACAAGGTGTGCGTCTCGCCCGGTGGCTCGTAGGCGAACGAACCTTCCTCGGCGACCCAGTCGTGCTCCAGGTAGAACCAGCGGCCCTTGAGCACCAGGGCATGCACGCCCCCGGTGTGGCGGTGGCGCGACAGCACGCCGCTCTGGCGCACCCGCAACAGGTTGATGTAATAGCCGCCGGAAACGTTCAGCAGCAGGGGCTTGAACGACACCGAGGCGGTTACCGGCACCCACAGCGGGTCATCTTCGAGCCACTTGCCCAGCACGCCGGGGTGGACCATGTCGGGCGACATGAAGGGGACTTGCGGCAGTTGATAGGGAATGGCCAGTTCGTCGGGTTTGCGGGCTACGGTCATGAGGTTTTCCACACAGGGTTATCTTGGGATGAACGGGGCGGTCTGCCCCGCGTTGTCGTCAGGTTAGGGGTGTGCCGCAGGCCGAAAAAGGCCCTCGCCGGCACACCCGCTGTGAAGCCGTGTCACAGTTCAGGCGTTGGCTGCTTCGTCCAGGCGCAGCGAGGCACGCTGGGCCGAGAGTGCCGGTTGGCGTTTTTGCAGATAGGCACCGATGGCCACCAATACACCGGTCAGGCCGAGGGTGGACAGCAGCTCTGCCCGTTGCCCCGGGAAGGCCGCCATGACCGCAAACACTCCGACGATGAAGGCGATGGTCAGCAGGGTCAGCCAGGGGAACAGCCACATGCGCACCTCCAGCCGCTTGCCCAGCGCCACCAGCTTGCGGCGCATGCACAACTGGGTGACGGCGATTACCAGATACATCAGCAGGGCCAGTGCGCCGCTGGTGGCCAGCAGAAACTGGAACACTTCGGCGGGCAGCAGGTAGTTGGCCGCCAGGGCCGCCAGCGCGGCACCGGCGGTAAGGGCGACGGCCAGCAGGGGCACGCCCTGCGCGGTGGTGTGCGATACCGCTTTGGGTGCGTCGCCGCGCCGGGCCAGTGAGTAAGCCATGCGCGAAGCGGTGTAGATCGCCGAGTTCAGGCAACTGGTCACGGCTACCAGCACCACGATGCTCATGATCCCCGGCGCCCAGGAGATGTTCATGGCATTGAGCACGGCCTGGTACGAACCCTGCGCCAGGCCGGGTGCATTCCACGGGACCAGGCACACCACGACGAACATCGAGCCGAGGTAGAACAGGCCCAGGCGCCACACCACCGCGCGGATGGCTTTCTTGATGTTGGCTTTCGGGTCACGGGATTCGGCAGCGGCGATGGTCACCACCTCACTGCCCTGAAAGCTGAACATGGCGGTCAGCAGCGCAGCGACAATGGCCACGTTACCCTTGGGCGCGAAGCCGCCGTTGGCCCACAGGTTGCTGATGCCGCTGGTCGATGAGCCAGGCAGCAGGCCGAAGATCGCCAGTACGCCGAGCACGATGAAGGTGACGATCGACACCACCTTGAACAAAGACAGCCAGTATTCCAGCGTGCCGAACGAGCCGACACTGAGGCTGTTGCAGCCGATCAGCACCAGGCTGATGGCAAAGGCGGTGAAGGCGTGCGGCAAGCCCAGCCAGTCGCCCAGAATGTTGCCGGCGACGATGGCTTCGATGGCAATTACCAGCACATAAAACCACCAGTACAGCCAGCCGATCGAGAAACCGGCCCAGCGGCCGATGGCCTGGTCGGCGTAGGATGAGAACGAGCCGGTATCCGGCCGCGCCGTGGCCATCTCGCCGAGCATCTGCATCACCAGCACCACGATCGCTGCCGCGATCACGTAAGCCACCAGCACGGCGGGCCCGGCCGCAGCGATGGCGTTGCTCGAACCCACGAACAGCCCGGCACCGATGACCCCGCCAATCGAGATCATCGTCACCTGCCGGCCTTTCAGGCCATTCCCCAGCTTGTCGTTCTGTATCTGTTGTTCGCCACGCATCGGCTCGCCCCTCGGTTGCACGCTTGTTGTTTTCATGGGCCATCGGCAAGATGGCCTTGGCTGCTACCTTATGCGCCAATCGGGCGCAGGATTAGGCAGTGCAGCGGCATAGCGGGTGTGACGAGCGTTCACAGTTGGCGACGCCATGGCAGACATTCGCCCGCCGCTCTGGCAAGGTAGAACGCCGATCACGCCAGGCCTGCATTGCTCTATGGATGCCTTCTACCTCATCGCCCTCGGCGCCATCGTCGCCGGTTTCGTCCAGGGCCTTTCCGGCTTTGCCTTCGGCATGGTGGCCATGTCGTTCTGGGCCTGGGGGCTGGAACCGCGGCTGGCAGCATCGCTGACCGTATTCGGCAGCCTCACCGGCCAGCTCATCGCTGTGTTCAGCGTGCGCCGCGGCTTCAGCTGGGCGCTGTTGTGGCCGTTCGTGCTTGGCGGGCTGGCTGGCATTCCGCTAGGTGTGTGGGTGCTGCCGTACCTGGACATGCTCTGGTTCAAGGCCGTGTTCGGCACACTGCTGGTGCTGTGGTGCCCGCTGATGCTGCTGGCGCCGCGCCTGCCACGGCTGCCGGGCAACCGCCTGGCCGATGGTGCGGTGGGCCTGGTGGGCGGCGCCTTGGGCGGGATCGGTGGCTTTACCGGCACAGTGCCTACACTGTGGTGTACCTTGCGCGGCTTCGAGCGCGATACCCAGCGCGCGGTGATCCAGAACTTCAACCTGTCGATGCTGCTGGTGACCATGCTCACCTACCTCGGTACCGGGGTGGTGACCCGCGACATGCTGCCTGCGTTAGGCGTGGTGCTGCTGGCCATGGCGTTGCCAGCGATACTGGGTACGCGGGTGTACCTGGGGATCAGCGAACTGGCGTTTCGCCGGGTGGTACTGAGTTTGCTCACGGCCTCCGGGGTGGCCATGCTGATGGCGTCGCTGCCGGCTTTATTGAGCCGTTGAGCCCTTGTCTGGCGGCGCTGAACTTGTCACTCTGCGTCGCATCGATCTTGCGTGCCGAAAAAACAGAAGGAACCGCACCGTTGAGTTGGGACAAAGTCGGCAAACTGCTGGTTGCCATGCTGCTTGGCCTGATGGTCTTGCTGGTGGCCTATGTGCTGCTCAAGGCCACGCCACGGCTTGAGGCGACCCTGACTTACGCCTACCTCACCTATCCCAGCCAGTTCAGCGAGCGCATCGGCAAGGCCAACGAGCAGCTCAAGTACGCGCAGTTGCAGCCGCGCATCAACAGCATCAGCGGCGGCGCGTTGAACCAGTACCAGGTCGACAAGCTGATCGAACTGGCCCAGGCGCCTTATGTGCAACTGTTCGCCAAACCCTTCGAAGCCGGGCTGGTCGATCACCGCACGGGCTTGCTCATCGACCTGCACAACCGTGGCGACAGCGACGTGCGTGAGGTGAAGATCCGCCTGCCAGCCAAGGGCCTGGTGCAGGTGCGCGATACGGCGGGTAACGACACCCTTTACGAGGCGTCGACCGCGCAGGTGGTGATACCGGCTATCGAGCAGGGCGGTGAGTGCAGGGTCTGGGTTTACTTCGATGCCGACTATTCGCAGATTCGCCAGGGGGGTATTGGTGTGAGTTTTGCGGGGGGCGAGGCGGATGTGCGGGTCTACCGCGAGTTCGTCGGGTTCCCGGCGCTGGTGGCGCGCTACAGCCGCGAGCTGGTGGGGCTGCTGGGGGGGTTGTTGATGGGTGTGTTGGGAATGGGGTATGCCTGCCTCGGCAGACGGCGACGGGCTGTGGTGTGATCAGTTCTGCGTTTGCAGCGCCTGTGAGATCGCGCGCCGCCCGCGCGGCGCATCGCGGATGAATCCGCTCCTACATCTGTTTCGGGCCAATCAAACCTGTGAGGTCACCGCTGCCCGCCTTGTTTGTAGGGCTTACGTCATGCGAAAAGGCTGGCAACCATGGCCTAACAGGTTCGGCACGTTGCAACAAATGTAGGAGCGGATTTATCCGCGATGCGCCGCGCGGGCGGCGCTCGATCTCACAGGCGCTGAAAACCTTCAATTCCACCCATTCACTCGATCAGGCCGGGACCATGGCAAACCCCACGCCAAAGCGGTTCCAGGCGTTGATGGTGGCGATGGCCAAGGTCAGGTTGGCCACTTCGGCCGGCTCGAAGTGCTGCTGCAGTGCTTCGTATTCCGGCTGCGGGGCGCCACGCTCGGGTAGCCGGGTCAGGCACTCCACCCAGGCCAGCGCGGCACGTTCACGTGGGGTGAAGTAGTTCGTTTCCTGCCAGACGCACAGGGTCTGCAGGCGCGCCTCGGTCTCGCCAGCCTTGCGCGCATCATTGGCATGCATGTTCACGCAATAGGCGCAGCCGTTGATCTGCGAAGCCCGCAGGCGCACCAGCTCCAGCAGTGAATTCTCCAGGCCGCTCTTGGCCAGGGCCTGTTCCAGGCCGACCATGGCTTTGTAGGCTTCCGGCGAGTGTTTGGCCCATTCGATACGGTTGTGCATGGTGTGCTCCAGGGGATGCGTTGTGGACATGGCGTTACCTTAACCCCCGCCGCCCACCGCCCCGATAGCCAATCGCGCACTTTGCCGGGAGGCCAATCGGCCCATTAAGGTGGCCACTGACCTGCATCCAATCTCTTCATTTCTACCCTGACTGCCTGGACAGGATAATGACCGGGTCTTGCTTGGGAGTATCGATTCGTGATGAGAGGGGCGTTGAACCTGTTGCTGGTGATCTTGCTGGCATTGAACCTGAGGCCGATCCTGACCAGTATCGGCCCGTTGCTCGAACCAATGCGCGCCAGCACCGGGCTGGGTTACCAGCAGGCGGCGCTGCTGACGGCCCTGCCAGTGCTGTGCATGGGCCTGGTGCCGTTACTGCAACCCTGGCTGCGGCGCTGGATCAGCGAACACGGCGGCATGCTCGGCGGCCTGAGCGCCATTGCCCTGGCCTGCCTGTGGCGGCTGCAACTGGACAGCGCCTGGGCGCTGATCGCCAGCGCAGTGCTGGCCGGCCTTGGTGTGGCAGTGGTGCAGGGCATGATGCCAGGCCTGGTCAATCGCTGGTTCCCCAGCCGCCTGGCCGGGACCATGGGCCTGTACTCGGCGGCGCTGATGAGTGGTGGTGGCCTGGCAGCGGTGCTCGGCCCGCCTATCAGCGGGCACTTCGGCCATTGGCAGGCCGGGCTTGGCGTGTGGGCGATCCCGGCAGTGCTGGCAGTGCTGGCCTGGGCCGCGCTGCGTCCTCGGCAAAACGCACCGAAGCTGGCCGGCGCCACCGGCGGGCACTGGTTTGGCACGCGCCGGGCCTGGTTGCTGGCGCTGTACTTCGGCTTGATCAATGGTGGCTATACCAGCATGGTCGCGTGGCTGCCCGCTTATCACCTGGAGCACGGTGGCACGGCGCAAGGCGGTGGCGACCTGGTGGGCCTGATGACCATCTTCCAGGTCTGCGGCGCGCTGGGCCTGCCGCTGTTGCTGCGCGGGTTTGCCGACCGTCGCCCAGGCTTGTGGCTGGCGCTGTCGATCCAGCTGGTGGGCTTCCTTGGTTTGTTGCTGGCGCCGACCCTGGCCATGGGCCTGTGGGTAGCGATGATCGGCTTTGGCCTGGGCGCTTGCTTCAGCCTGAGCCTGACCTTGACCCTTGAGCACCTCAAGACGCCCGCTGAAGCCGGCAGCCTGGCCGCATTCGTGCAGGGCATCGGCTTCATCATCACCGGCATCATCCCGTACATCACCGGTTGGCTGCGCGATGTCAGCGGCGATTTCCAGGCATCGTGGACGCTGCTGAGCGTCACCGTGCTGGCGATGCTGCTGGTGACCGCCTGTTTCGCCCCGTGCGGCTATGCGGCGGCCATCGCCCGGCCAAGGCAGGGTGGCCACGCGGCGTGGGTCAACTGAGGCGCTGCAAGGTATCGCGGACCCGGTCCAGTGCCGGGTCGATATCCAGCAGCTCGATGGCGCCGAAGCCCAGCAGCAGTCCTGGGCGTACTGGCGCTTCGCTGAAGAACGGCGCCAGTGAATACAGCCCCACTTCCACCTTGCGGGCGAGGTTGGCCAGCATCTCGACGTCCACCCCCGGCCGCGCCAGCGCGCTCAGGTGGAACCCGGCACTGGCCGGCACGGTGCTGAACCAGGGCGCCAGGTCGTCGTCCAGCCGTGCCAGAATGCGCGCGCGGCGGGCGCTGTAGATGTCGTGGCAGCGGCGGATGTGCTTGTTCAGGTGGCCCTCGCCAATGAACCGCGCCAGCGCCCACTGCAGCAAGGTCGGGCTGTGCCAGTCGCTCAGGTGCTTGGCCACGCAGGCGGCGCTGAGCACCGCCGGCGGCAGCACCGCGTAACCCAGGCGCAGTTCCGGCAGCAAGGTCTTGGAGAAGGTCCCGACATATGCCACCAGGCCTTGCCGGTCGAGGCGCTGCAGGGCGTCGGCGGCCGGGCCCTGGTAGCGGAACTCGCAGTCGTAGTCGTCCTCGATGATCAACGCGCCGAGCTCGGCGGCCCGTGCCAGCAGAGCATGGCGGCGGGCTTCGCTCAGCGGCATGCCGAGCGGAAACTGGTGCGAAGGCGTGACGTAGATCAGCCGGGTGCCATCGGCGATCTGAGAAACGCACATCCCTTCATCGTCCACCGGCACGGACTGCAGCTTTGCCCCCAGGGCCAGGAACAGCTGGCGCGCCGGCGGGTAGCCGGGGTCTTCCATGGCCACCTGGCAGCCGGGTTCGACCAGCACCCGGGCGATCAGGTCCAAGGCCTGCTGGGCGCCGTTGCACACCAGCACGTCCGCGGCACTGCAATGGACGCCGCGGGCGTAGGCGATATGGTGGGCAATGGCTTCGCGCAGCTCAGGCAGGCCCTGGGCGGCAAACTGGCGCTCCGGGTGGCGCTGGCTGCGGCGCAGGGCGTAGTTCAGGCAGCTGCGCCACTGGTCGAAGGGGAACTGAGCCTTGGTTGAGGCGCCGCCGACAAAGTCGTAGCGCGAAGGGGCCTCTTGGGTGCGCCGGGCGAGCACCGTGGCGCGTTGCTGCCAGCGCTGCAATGAGGCGGCAGCGGCCAGGGGCACGGTTTGGGATTCATCGCTGCGCAGCGGTTGGCGCGGGGTGATGAAGGTGCCGCGGCCGACCACGCCGCTGAGCAGGTTGTCGTAAGTCAGCCGCGAATAGGCTTCGGCCACGGTCTTGCGCGACACGCCCAGTTGCTCGGCCAGCAGCCGGGTCGGCGGCAGTTGCGTGCCGGCGGCCAGGTGGCCGCTGTCGATGCCGGCGCGTAGCTGCTGATAGAGCTGGTCGGCCAGGCCTTTGCGGCCGTCCAGGCGGATATGCAGTTCCATGATCACTGTCCGAAGCACGAGAGTGCTGAGGATAGCGGATCAGAGCCGAACGGTGCTCACCGTGATGTAGCCCTTGCCGTTGAGGTCAATGCGGATGACCGTTTCATCCGCAGAGGCCTTGCGCTTCTGCTTGATGCACACGCCTTTGACGCCGATGGCGCGCATCCGGTGGCTGATGGCTTGCCCGCGCGGGTTGAAGAAGAGTTCGCTGGCCAGCAGTTCGATGTGCTCGACCAGTTGCCGGGTGCGCTCGTCGGTGGCACAGAAAAACAGCACACCGGAGAGGTGCGGGTCGTCATCCGGGTTGCTGACGTTGTGGGCCAGCAGTTCGCGCAGGGCACTGCGCAGTTCGACGGTGGTGCGGGTTTCTGGGTGCATGCGCAGCCTCCTCTGGGTCGCAGGTTCGATCTTGTTTTCACCGATCCACGGCGACAAGTAGGACGCTTCAGAACAGGCTGTAGGAATTTACTGATGCTGCGAGGAGGGTGCTTGCGCTGCCTTGATGCGGCACAATTCTTCGACTGATTTCTGTGCTGAGCGAGGACACCGATGAACAGCCACTTCCAAGCCGTCGACCTGCAAAAGGCTTACCGCCTGCTCAACCATGGGCCGACCGTGCTGGTGTCGGCCAGCCACGAAGGTGTGGACAACGTCATGGCCGCTGCCTGGGCCTGCGCGCTGGACTTCGACCCACCCAAGGTCACTGTGGTGCTGGACAAGATCGCCCGTACCCGGCAGCTGGTCGAGGGCAGCGGCTGGTTCGTGATCCAGGTACCGACCGCCGCCCAGGCGCAACTGACCCATCAGGTGGGAACCCGCAGCCTGTTCGACCAGCCCGACAAGCTGGCCAGCATCGGTGTGGGGCTGGCGCGGGTGGAGGGGTATGCGGCGCCGCTGGTCGAGGGCTGCTCGGCCTGGCTGATGTGCCGGGTGATCGACGAGCCGCATAACCAGAGCACCTATGACCTGTTCATTGGCGAAGTGGTGGCGGCCTGGGCGGATGACCGGGTGTTCCGCGATGGGCATTGGGCTTATGAGAGTGCCGACCCGCAGTGGCGTAGCCTGCACTATGTGGCGGGTGGGCATTTTTATGCGATTGGCGAGCCGGTGGTGGTCCCCCAAGAGTAAGGTCGCCAGTGTCGGCCTCCTTCTTGGGGGCAGTCCATTCCTGTGTGAGATCGAGCGCCGCCCGTGCGCCGCTCGATCCCACAGGCGCTGAAAATACCCAGGCGAACACCACGCCGCACCACTGCCTTTAAATCCCACCCCGCCGCACATGCTTGACCAGCACCTTCTCCAACAACTCCCACATCGCCGGGTCCGTACTGAACGCTACATTGAACCGCATCCACCCGGTCGGCTTGGCATCGACCATGAACAACTGCCCCGGCCCGAGCATGATGCCTTTCTCCAGCGCATCGTCCAGCAACGCCGCGCTGTCCGGAATCGCCGGGTGACGGGTCCATATATACATCCCTTCATCCGATTCGATGAACAGTTCAAAGCCCAATCGATGCAGGTGCCGCCCAACTTCCTGATGTGCCTCGGCCAAGCGCTGGCGCAGGCGCTTGAGGTGCTTGCGCCAGCGCCCGTCGATGATCGCGGCATACACCACCCGTTCCATCACCTGCGAAGTGGTAAGCCCCGAGCGCATCTTCAGGTGCAGCAGCTTCTGCGAAAGCTCCGGGTTGGCCAGCAAGTAGCCGACCCGCACGTTGGGCGAGATGCTCTTCGAATAGCTGCCCACGTATACCACTTGCTGCAGGTGGTCGAGGCTGGCCAGGCACGGCTGCGGCTCGGCGACCATATCGGCGTACAGGTTGTTTTCCACCAGGCGCAAACCGTGCTGGCTGGCCAGCTGCAACAGGCGGTGCAGCTGCGGCAGCGGCGTGCGTGAGCAGGTCGGGCTGTGCAGGTGTGGCTGGGTGAAAAACGCGGTAGGGCGGTGGTGCGCCAGCAGTTGCTCAAGGTGGTTGAGGTCATAGCCATTCGGCGTGCGTGGCACGCCGATCAGCGTTGCGCCCTGGGTGCGCAGGATGCTCATCAGGTTCGGGTAGCCGGGGTCGTCCACAAGTACAACATCACCGGGGCGTACCAAGGTACGTACGGCAAGGTCCAGCGCCTGGCTGGCGCCGTGGGTAAGCATGAGCTGTGCCGGATTGCAGACGATCGACAGCTCCTGCTGCAGGTTCTGCGCGGTCAGCGCACGCAGTTCCGGCAGGCCCATCGGGTCGCCGTAGCCAGACAGTTCCAGCGGGCTGCCAGCAACCTGGCGCAGGCCGCGGCGCAGGCCTTCTTCGAACATCCAGTCGTTGGGCAGCCAGCCGCAGCCCGGCTTGAATGGCAGCTGGCGGGTCTCGAAGATCTGCTGCAGGTACCATTCGGAGTTGAACGATGGTCGACTGGCGTCGGCCTCGGCGGTATGAGTGTCCAGCAATTCGGCCACCGCACGGTTGACGAAGAACCCCGCATTCCCCTTGCTCACCAACAGCCCCTGAGCCACCAGGCGGTCGTACGCCTCGACCACGGTGAAGGTGCTCACCGAATAGGTCGCCGCGAAGGCGCGGATCGACGGGACCTTGGCGCCTGGCTTGAGGGTCTGGTTGTCGATCAGCTCGCGCAGGCCGTCGATGATCTGGTTGACCAACGGCGTGGAGGAGTCTGGATGTAGTTCGAACATTCGGGGCCTTCAAAGGTGCTGAGCGCCAAGCGCCAGCGGGGTGTATTGCATCGGCGGCCTGTACAGTGCAGTGCGAGATTCATGCCACTGTGCATGGCTCTATACGTCGGACATTTTTACATTAGGTGTCAGATATCGCCACATAAAGCATGTTCAGTTCGCCTCAGGTGCCAACCTGGGGCGCGTCAGCAGGCCGCCACGGAAGGCCTGCGTGTGTTTTGCGCACACCATCCTGCCCGCATTAGCACTGATGTACAGGTGAAACCGAGAGCCATCGGGGTTTCACAGTTTTCCTTGGATAAAAAGAAGCACGGGGTACACAACTGATGGACGCAACATCCACAACCACCACCGCGAAAAGCGGGCACGAGAGCAAGCTCAGTGCCTCGCTCAAGTCGCGCCACCTGACGATGATGTCGATCGCCGGGGTGATCGGCGGCGCCTTGTTCGTCGGTTCCGGCAGCGTGATCCACAGCGCCGGCCCGGCCGCAGTCCTGGCGTACCTCGCCGGCGGCATCCTGGTGGTCCTGATCATGCGCATGCTGGGTGAAATGGCGACTTCCTCGCCCGACACCGGCTCGTTCTCCACCTACGCCGACCGCGCGATCGGCCGCTGGGCCGGTTTCACCATCGGCTGGCTGTACTGGTGGTACTGGGTCATCCTGATGGCCTGGGAAGCCTATGTGGCGGGCAAGATCCTGCATGGCTTCTTCCCCGACGTGAGCGTCAACGTGTTCGTGCTGGCCACGACCCTGCTGCTGATCACCGTCAACTTCTTCAACGTCAAGCACTACGGTGAGTTCGAATTCTGGTTCGCGCTGATCAAGGTGATTGCGATCATCTGCTTCCTGATCGTGTGCGGCGCTGCCGTGATGAACATCTGGCAGTTCGGTGAAGTGCGTGGCATGAGCCACCTGACCGCCGAAGGCTTCATGCCCAACGGCATCACCACGGTCATCGGTGCGCTGCTGGGTGTGATGTTTGCCTTCCTCGGCGCCGAAATCGTTACCATCGCTGCTTCCGAAGCCAAGGACCCGGCCACCCAGATCGTCAAGGCCACCAACTCGGTGGTATGGCGTGTGTGCCTGTTCTACGTCGGTTCGATCTTCCTGATCGTCTGCCTGGTACCGTGGAACGACCCGCAGCTGGGCGTTTCCGGCTATGGTGCCTACCGCCGTACCCTGGAGCTGCTGGGCGTGCCGCACGCCGAGCTGCTGATGAACTTCGTGGTGCTGACTTCGGTGAGCAGCTGCCTGATCTCGGGCCACTACACCGCTTCGCGCATGCTGTTCTCCCTGGCCCAGCGTGGCGACGCGCCGTCGTTCTTCAAGATCACCCGCGCCGGCACCGGTGTACCGGTATTCGCGATCATCGGTTCCTGCGCCGTGGCCGTGGTTTGCGCGCTGATCAACTTCAGCGAAACCCTGCGCCCGAAAGACGTGCTGGAAACCCTGATGAACACCACCGGCATGATCGCCCTGCTGGTGTACCTGGTGATCGCCTTCTCGCAGCTGCGCATGCGCCGCAAGCTGATTGCCGAAGGCAAGGAAGTGCGCCTGCAGATGTGGCTGTTCCCATGGCTGACCTACCTGGTGATCGGCTTCATCATCGCCGCGCTGGTGACCATGGCCTTCATGCCTGACTACCAGATCCTGGTGATCTCCACCGGCATCGCTGCGGCCCTCGTGGTGGCGATGGGTGTGATCCACCAGATCCGCTCTGGCAAGCAGCAGCACTAAGCGTCACTTGCTGTTCGAAACGGCCGGCTCCCTTGGGGACCCGGCCGTTTCGCGTTGTTGGGCCTGGGGTTTTTCCGCGGGCATGTGGAATGGCTGGTTCATCCAGGGGGAACCAAGCAGGGCGGCGGCGGCGATCAGGGCCAGGATGGCGAGGGCCAGGGATATCTTCATCGGCATGCGCATGCAGGAACTGACCTGAAGCATAGGCTGACAGTTCAGGTTCATGGGCGGCGGTACATGGCTTATGCTCACACCATTGCCCGCCAAAAGGAGCCTTCCATGGCCTGGTCCGCCACCCAGTATTCCCTGTTTGAAGATGAACGCACCCGCGCCGTGCGCGACTTGCTGGCCGCCGTGCCGCCCCGCCCGGTGCGCCATGCCACCGACCTGGGTTGCGGCCCGGGCAACTCCACCGAAGTGCTGCTGCAGCGTTGCCCGGATGCCCAGGTGACAGCGCTGGACAGTGACAAGGACATGATCGACAAGGCCCGCGAGCGCAAGCGCCTGCACATCCCGCGGGTGCGCTGCGAAATCGCCGACATCCGCGCCTGGTCCGCCCCCGAACCCCAGGACCTGATTCTGGCCAACGCCTCGTTGCAATGGGTGCCCGACCACGGCTCGCTGTACCCGCACCTGGTGCGCCAGCTGAGCGAAGGCGGCAGCCTCGCGGTGCAGACCCCAGACAACCTCGACGAGCCTGCGCACCGGCAGCTTCGCGAGATCGCCGGCCGAGGCCGCTGGGCCGACAAGTTCGCCGATTTCAGCTTGCCGCCCCGGCATAACGCGGGGTTCTACTACGACCTGCTCAGCCCGCAGTGCACGCGGGTGGATGTGTGGCGCACCACCTATCACCACCCGCTGGCCGGTGGCGCCGAGGCGGTGGTGGAGTGGTTCAAGGGGTCGGCGCTGCGGCCCTATCTGGCGAAGCTGGATGAAGACGAGCAGGCGGACTTCCTGCAGATGTACCTGCAGGCCATGCAGCATGACTACCCGGCAGCCACCGATGGCAACGTGTTGCTGCCGTTCCCGCGGCTGTTCGTGGTCGCGACCCGTTAAGGTCGGCGCCAACGCCGGATCACGTAGCCGTAGATGGCCAGGTTGAGCAGCAGCACGACGCCGCCCAGCAGCAGCTGGATCTGCGGCGTCAGGCCGGCGGGGTAGATCAGCGGCCAGATGTAATGATCGACGAAGCCGTCGTGGTAGCCTGCGTCGCCGGCCGCCAGGCGCAGGCGGTTTTCCCAGTCGGTGAGCGGGCATTCCAGGTGCAGGCCTTCCACCGCCAGGCCCCAGGCCAGGGCAGGGAGGTGCAGGAACAGGGCGGGGCGCCACCTGAGCACCAGCAGGCCGCCGAACAGGACCAGCAGGATGAAAGCCAGGTGCAGCAGGACCAGGGCGTCGGCGGCTATTCGGTAGAGCATGGTGGAAAAGGCTGCAATTGAGGTATTCCCAGCATAGTTGGGTTGCCTGTGCCGGCCTCTTCGCGGCTAAAGCCGCTCCCACAGGTACTGCACAGGTTGTGAAACCAGTGCGGTACCTG